>JASJAL010000282.1 GCA_030067055.1 Kiloniellales bacterium
ACCTCTTCGCCCTGCCCGGCTCGCCCTCGGCCTGCAAGGACGGCTGGCAGGAGATCCTGCGCTACCAGCTCGACATCCGGCACCGGCCCTGCAACCTCGCCGAGCTGATGCCGCGGCTCAAGGAGCACCTCGACGCGGCGGAATGACCAGCCGGGTCCAGGTCGCCGGATCGACCTGTGCCAGGTCGGCGGCGGTATCGACGTCCTGAAGCTCGTCCAGAAGCACCATTTCCCCGACCATGTTCGCGCGGGTGTCCGCCAGCGCATTGGCGCCGCCCCAGCGCACCCCGGCGAAGGGCAGCCGCAGTGCCGGGCGGCGCCGCGCTCCGATCAGCCAGTAGCCGCCGTCGTCCGCCGGCCCGAGCACGAAGTCCGCTGGTGCCAGGGCCCGGAAGGCTGCGGCAATCCGCGGTGGGTCGATGCCCGGGATGTCGCTGCCGACGATCACCACCGGCCCGGGCGGCAGCCAGCGCAGCACCCGGCCCATGCGCGCCCCGAGATCGCCCCCGCCCTGGGCGAGCAAGGGCCCGCGATGCCGCCAGATAGCGGCCGAGCCGCGGGCGTCCACATCTGGGGTCACGGCGAGCCAGGTGGTCCAGCGCGGATCGCCGGACAGCCGGCGCAGCAGGACCTGCGTGTTGAGGCGGTGGAAGCGCAGGGCGGCGAGCGCGCCCAGGTCCTTGGCCAGGCGCCGCTTGACCCGCCCCAGGCGCGGGGCACGGGCGAAGATCACCAGGTGCCGGGCGGGTCTCCTTTGCGCGGGCGGCAAGGCGCGGCGCCTATCCGTAGAGCCGGCGCAGGGTCGCCGGCGGCACGCCGAGGAAATAGAGCGTCAGGACCGAAAGGTTGCGCAGGGGCCTGAGGCACCAGCCGTCCCGGCGGTAGCGCGCGGCCGAGGTGACGGCCCGGCCCTCGAGGAGGGTCAGGCGCCGCCGACCGATGCGCCGGACCAGGTCGACGTCCTCCATCAGGACCAGCGGCCGGAAGCCGCCGACCGCCTCGTAGAATTCGCGCGAAATCAGCAATCCCTGGTCGCCGTAGGGCAATCCCAGCCAGCGGCTGCGCCAGTTGGCCAGGGCGGCGATGCCCCTGGCCGCGACATGCGTGGCATCGAAGGCGAGCTTGAAGACGGCGGCGCGCTCGCCGCCCGGCGTCCGCCGGATGAACTCGGCCACTTCGGCGGCCCAGCCCGGCGCGAGCCGGGTATCGGCGTGCAGGAACAGGAGCCAGGGCGCGCCGCCGGCCGCCGCCCCCGCCGCCAGCTGCTGGCCACGGCCGGGCGCCGCGGAGATCACCCGCGCCGTCCCACCGCAGCGCGCTCGCAAGGCCGCTGCGTCATTGCCACAGACCAAGAGCACCTCCCCGATCAAGCCGGCCGCCCGGCCTTCTTCCAGGGCGGCCAGAGTCGCCACCAACTCCGGCGGCGCATCCAGCACGGGGATCACGATGTCGAGTTTCGCCGCCATATCGGCGTGATACCACAGCACGGGGCTCGCGGCACCGGCTGGACATGGCGGGTCGAACAAACGGAGTTCAGATTTCGCCCTCAATCGCCTGCGGGATCGGGGGCCATGCCTTTCTTGGCCAGCTCTTCCAGCGCCTTTTCGGATTTCTCCAGGTGCGCCAGGCCCATGCCGCGCAGGACGTGGGGGGCCTTGGTGAACTGGATGTTCTGGTAGCCGACGATCTCGATGCGATTGCCCCAGGGGTCGAGGAAGTCGAGGAAGGGCCCTGGCAGGATCTCGACCTCCATCTCGTCGAGCCGCGCCCGCACCGCCTCCTTGTCGTCGACCACCAGCCCGAGGTGGCGGGCGTCGTCCGGCCCCTGACGGCGGCCCTTGGAGAAGTTGATGAACTGGTCGCCCAGGTAGATGAAGGCCGCGGTATCGCTCCGGCTCTGCAGCTCGAAGTCCAGGAAGGCGCCGTAGAAGTCGAGCGCCTCGCCGATGTCGCCGACCTCCAGCGCCACGTGGTTGAAGCCGATCGCGCGGGCTTTCTTGTCACCTGCCATGCCGGTCCACCTGTCGATATCTCCCGGTCAAACCTCTGCCGGGGTGCTCGTCATCCATTTGGTGCCCGCCGGCCTTCGGCTAAGCGGAAACCGAGGCTGCGGGCGCCAATCGCGGGCGAGACCGTCCGCTAGCGGGTATCCCCGGCTCCGGCGGCCGCGGCGGCCTGCTGGCGCTCGGCCTCGTCGTCCAGGATGCGGCGGGCGGCGGCCGCGGCGGCCTCCTTGGTCCGGCCGTCCTTGTCGGCGTCATCCGACACGTGGACGGTGACCTCGCGGCTGGCGAAGGTGATGCCCTCCCGCTCGAAGGCGGCACGGATGCGGTGCAGCAGCTCGCGCCGCAGCACGAACTGCTCGCCGGGCTTGGCCATGAACTTGACCCGCAGGATCATGGCGGAATCCTCCATCTGCAGCACACCTTGCGACTTCGGCGGCTCGAGCAGCATCGGGCCCAGATCCGGGTCCTCGGCCATCTCCAGGCCGATCTGCTTGACGATCTTCTTCACCTTCTGCGGATCGGTGTCGTAGGTCAGCCGCATCGGCAGCTTCATGATCGCCCAGTCGCGGGAATAGTTGGTCAGGGTCTTGATCTCGCCGAAGGGAATGGTGTTCAGCGCGCCGCGGTGATGGCGCAGGCGCAGGCTGCGGATCGAGATCTTCTCGACGGTGCCCTTCACGGACCCGATGTCGATGTACTCGCCCATGCGAAAGGCGTCGTCGATCAGGAAGAACGCCCCCGACACGATGTCGCGTACCAGGGTCTGGGCGCCGAAGCCGATGGCGATGCCGACCACGCCGGCACCGGCCAGCAACGGGCCGATATTGACGCCGAGGCTCGAAAGCGCGGTCATCACAGCCATGACGACGATGGTCACGAAGGCGAAGGAGCGCAGGAGCGGCAGCAAGGTGGCCGCCCGGGTCGCCCCGGCACCGCCGCCCTCGCCGCCGACTTCTTGGGGCTGGGCCTCCTCGCCGCCGCCTTCGGCTTCCAGCCGACTGTCGATCATGGCGCGGACCAGCTGCCAGGCGACGTAGCCGACCAGGGCGGTGACGCCGACGTTGATCGAGGCCGCGACCAGCCAGCCGCCGATCCCGACGCCCTCCAGCGCCTCGAGGTGAAAGCCCCAGAGCGACAGGAAGATCGCCGCGGCGCCTACGACGATCAGGACGCGTATCGCGCGCCGGAGGGCGCCGCAGACGGCGCTGTCGGCGCCATAGCGCGCGGTCAGGAAGCGACCGATCATGATGTCGAGCGCCGGTGCCGCGACGAAGAGCAGCAGGCTGAAGAGGCCGGTGTTGGTGTCTTCCGTCTGCTCGCCCTGCAGCAGGAGTTTCCCGATGGATAGTCCGAAGATCAAAAGCATGTAGGCGCTGGCCAGGTAGTGCCAGCTGTCGGCCAAGAGGCGGCGTAGGTAGCTCCAGCCGCCGGTGTCCTCGGAGTCGCCACGGATCAGGACCGAGATCTCCTTGCGGATGCTCCACAGGCTGACGATGAGAACGAGGATGAAGACCGAGGCGACCATGGTCACCAGGAACTGGTGCATCAGAGGCTCCGCGCCGTAGATCAGCAACAGAGCGCAGGTGAGAAAACCGAACTGGTAGATGATCGCCAGCGCCAGCATGAAGTGGCGAACGCGATATGTCGGGGCGTCTTCGAGCGGTATCAGCCGGTAGACCCGCCATTTTCGCGGCAGAAAGAACTCCGTGAATGCCATGACGAACAAGGTGCCGGCGGTCGCCGAGACGAAGGTGCCGAGGAAGAAGCGGGCCGCCTCGGCGCTGTGCCAGAAGAGGAAAACGACGACGATCGCCGCCAGGTAGAAGATCACCACGCCGGAAAGTTCCAGCAGCAGCCAGACGATGGCATCGCCAAGGACGGTCAGGGAGGCGTAGGCGCCGGCACTGGCACTGCGGGCCGCGATCCGTTCCTGATGCTTGCCGACGAAGCGGCGCCAAAAGAAACGCGCGGCGAACCCGACGGCGATGACGACGATCAGCCCCAGAAGGGTCAGCAGGACACCGCCGCTGTCCTCCAGCCGGTCAGCGACAAGGGTGAACATCGAGGGTGCATTCGGCGCCTGGGCAAGAACCGCTGCAAGGTTGGTCCTCAAGGAACCGCCCACGTCTTCCATGCCCATCAGCATGCCGAGGGATCCCGCGTCGGCTTCGGCGGCTTCGGGCTTGGCAGCCTTGTCGAGTTGCTCGATGAGGATCGCGCGGACCTGCTCGTCGGAGAGCCCGGCAACCAGCCCTCGGACCTGCGCCGGCGTCAGCTCCGCCGGCAAAGCAACCTCGGCTGAGCCGGGCTCATCTTCGCTTGCGGTCTGGCCGATGAAGGCCTGGGCATGGGCCGCCTCGGGCGCCCAGGCGGCGGCGAGGACCACCAGCGCCAAAGCGAGCAGCAATCCGACCGGAGACGTCATGCGCCAACCCAGGGCCGACGCGCCTGCGCGACGGGATCTCCCGCTTCGAATCCTAGACATCGATCGCTCCATCCGCTCCCCCTGCCGCGGCCCCCGGTGGGTCCGGAGGTCGGCTGTGACGAGGACTATAAACCAGAATCCATCGTGCACCGAAAGGCTCGGGACCGGCCACTCCGTGCCGGCGAAGGATTTGACTCCCCCAGGCCAATGCCCTTAATCGCCGGAATGCCTGATCGAATAGCTCTGCGCGCCGCGCTGATCCGGCTACCCGGCTTCGCGGAGGTCGAGCCGGCGGACCTGGTGCCGCTACAGGACAAGGGCCTGGCGCACGACCACATCCGGGTCGCCGGCCGCGGCCTGCTGCTGCGGGTGCCCAAGCAGAGCCAGTTCGGGCTCTCGGCCGAGGTCAACCTGCGCTACCAGGCAGCCTGCTTCGAGCGCGCCAGCCGCAGCGGCCAGGCGCCGCGGCTGCAAGGCCTTCTGCCCCCAACGGCGGCGCTGCCCATGGGCGCTCTGCTGGTCGAGGAGATCGCCGGCCGGCCGCCGCGTCTCCCGCAAGATCTGCCCGCCCTCGCCGCCTGCATGGCGCGGGTGCATTCCCTGCCGGTCCCGCCGCCCGAGCAGCGGCCGCCCCTGGAGGACCATCGCGACCCGGTGG
>JASJAL010000283.1 GCA_030067055.1 Kiloniellales bacterium
CAGCTTCTGCAGATCGCCTTGAGCGCGGGCGCCGAGCGCATTCTGCTCGGATGCGCCGATACCCTGCTCGTAGACGGCGGAGTCGGCATGGCCCGCGCCCTGGGCTTTCGTTTTCTCGACGGCGAAGGCGAGGAAATCCGCGATGGCGTAGAAGATCTGCGACGCTTGGCGCGGATCGACTGCAGCCGCAGCGACCCGCGCCTCGAAGATGTGAATATCGATGCGGTGGTCGATTGGCGCAGCGTTCTGCTCGGCCCGGGCGGCGTGGCATGGAACGGGCCCCTCGCGGATGACACGCGGGCGGCACAGCGCGAAGAGGCCTATGCGGTCCTGGCAACGGCGCTCGCCGCTGCTTCGGGACGCGACGTCGGGCATGTCGCCGGAAGCGGTGCCGCGGGCGGCCTGGGCGCGACGCTTCAGGCCCTGCTGGGCGCCCGGCTCCGACCCCTGTTCGATGTGCTCTCCGACTACCTGGCGCTGGAGCCATCGCTGGAGACGACCGACCTGGTGTTGCTGGTCGATGGCGAGACGTCGCCGCGGGTTCCCCAGGAGTCGGCGCTTGCCAAGGTCGCGCGGAAGGCCAAGCTGCGGGGCATCCCGGTCTTCGCTCTGGGCGTCGCGCTCGATTGTGGACCCGGGCAGGACTTGCCCGCCGACCTCTTCTTGCACGTCCAGCCGCAGCGACCCGCGGGCGGTGCCACGGAGACGATCTGTTCCAGGAGCCTGGTCCGTGCCGCCGAGGAGGCGATGCGCTTGGCCCGAACCAGCCGTTTTGCCCGAGACGCCAGCGGCCGGATCTAGCTGCTTCCTGCTCCTCGGACCCAAGGGAGGGAAGGGTTCAGCCCTCGAGAAATCCCTTCAGCACGTTCTCCAGGAGCTTCGAGATGTTGTTGTCGGCCCCGTTCGAAAGCAGGCTGCCGCAGAAGGTGATCGAGCCGACCGAGAACACGGCGCCGCCGCCCGGCAGCTCGAAGTAGGATATGTCGGCACGGATCAGGTCCTGGGTCGCTTCGCCGGGCCAATTGGCCCTGTGGGTCAGGATCTCCTCCGGGACCAGCACGAAATTGTCGCTGTGGCCTTCCGAGCTGGCCAGGACCGCCGTGGTCCCCGGGCTGCCCAGTCGCCGGTCGGCCCGGTCCAGCTCGAAGCCCGCGGCACCGCCGCCGCAGAGCCCGAAGTCGCCGAGAATCTCTTCGTCGATGCCTTCGAAGATCCAGGCGAAGTCCGCTCCGTAGGAGGCCGGGCGGCGCCGGTAGTGGCTGCCTTCGAAGGTGCCCTGGGCCGAGAAGCCGACCCCCGCGAGCCGTTGCGGTGGCCGGCCGTTGCGCCGCCAGAGGCCGCCGTAGGCGCCGTCGAAGGCGTTGTAGTACTCGCCTGGCTCGGCGGCCCAGGCCCGGATACCGCCCTCGCCGCGGCGGATCTCGATGATGTCCGGACGCTCTCCGTGCAGCGCCACCCGCCAGTAGAAGCCGTTGCCACCGAGGTAGGCCAGGCGGCCACCGCCGTCGCGGTAGCCTTCGAGGGCATCTAGGGTCTCCGCCGTGTGATACTCGGGATGGGAGCCGGTCAGCACCGCCTTGTAGGGATGCAGCACCTCGGTCCCCTCGTTGTGCAGTTCGAGGTCGGTCAGGATGTCGCAGTCGAAGCCCTTGGCCTGCAGCCAGGCGACGATGTGGCAGTCCGCCTGGTAGTGACGCAGTCCCGAGCGCCCCTCCGGCTCGGCAAAGGTGAGAAAACCCTGCTTCAGCGTCATCAGCGGCCGCAGGTGCGAGGCGTGGCAGATGCCGCTGCCGTCGCCGTGCTGGTTGTAGGTCGAGAGCCCGTATTCCGGATGGTCGGCGGGGTTGTGCGGATAGGCCGACCATTCGGCCGCCCGGTCGCGCCAGGCTTGCGAGAAGTCCAGTCGCGCGTGGTTGCCGTAGATCGCGTAGGTGAAGGTCGGCATCACCAAGCAGACCTTTGCCGTCGCCCGGCCCTTGGGCGGGCACACGAAGAAGGGAATCGAGTCCTCGTGGCTGCCGCAGGCCAGCCGCACGGCGTAGACGCCGCTCGGCAGGTCGTCGGGGAGGGTGAAGGAAAAGTCGGTCTCCCAGCCGGCGTCGCAAATGTCGTCGGCGTGGAAGTGGATCGCGCCGTAGTCCTGCGGCGCGTGGCGCCAGCAGTGCTCGGCGCCTTCCCAGGTCGAACCGGTCATGCCCCGAGCCGGGAAGTTGACCAGCTGGCCGTGCAGGCCGTGACGGCCGAGGTCGACGATCCGCGTGGATTGGGTTTCCAGGGCGAAGTCCCACCGCGCGACCGTGTCGGCCGACGGAGGTTCGGAAACGTCACCTTGGGCGCTGAAGCGGTCGTGGAGCGCCGGGGCCTCGATCTTGCCGTTGAAATGCTGCGAGGGGCCGTCGAGGGCCGCGATCAACAGGTCGCCGGCCTCGCCGAGCTGGGCTGGCGCCTCGAGCCTGGATTCGGCGATGGCCGGGTCCTCGAGGCGGGCCGCCGGGCCGAGTGGCGCCTGGCCGACGAGCAGGCGCCCGGTCTCGGCCTCTAGGCCGGCCCAGACCCGGTACCACGTCCGCTCCTTCAGCGGCCGGCCCACCGACAGGGCGGTGAAATGACCCGCGCCCTGGCCGATCCAGAGCGTGGCGCCTTGCTGAGGCTCGGCGAGCAAGGCGAAGCCGCGGCCGGTCTCGGGATCGAAGCGGGCGAGGATCGCCTGTCGTCCCACCTCGGGCTGCGTCGGCCAGATCCGCGCGTTCAGGCAAAGGGACTCTAGGCCGTCCAGCGGCGCCGGATCTGCGATCCGCGCAAAGGAGCCGAGCCGGATCGGCTGCTCCCGCGAGGGGTAGCGGCCCTCGAAAGCCGCGGCGACCGGCGTCTCGAGGAGCCCGGGGCCGGCCGGGTTGGGATCGGCGTTGAAGACCCGGACCAGGCAGGCTTCGTAGGGCTCCGCTCCGGTGCTGGAGATCTTGAACTCGATGGTCTCTCCCGGACGGGCCGAAAGCCGGTCGCCGTAGCCGATAAGCGGAATCATGGCGGTTTGCGCTCTCCTCGAAGCTGTGGCGCCGAATGCCGGGCTGGGCGATTACCACACCCGAACCGGCAAGGACGCCAAGATCACCATCATGAAGACGCAAGGGACCGGCAGCGGCAAGACCCCGGCCGGGAGCGGCCGCGGCAGTCGCGCGGTCACGCCGCGGAGAGACTGCGTACGATGCCGCTGCGGGCGCTGACGGAAGCCTTGAGCAGCGGCGGCGAGCTGGTCAATTTGGTGAGGGGCGTTGCCGCCTAGAGCGGATAGTCGCGGTTCGGATCGATGCCGCAGACCTGCAGGAACTTGCGGATCTGAACCACCTCTTCCTTGGGCACGCTGTGGCCGCCGGCGTGAAAGGCCGCGCTGTGATTGCCAAGGCGCACGCTGAGTCGGCCGTTGCCCGAGTGGCCGAGCTCGCCGCCGAGTTCCTTGAACACGCTCTCGATGTCCCGGAAGTGAATGTTGGCGCTGATCGGATGCGCGAAGAGGGCATGCAAGACCTTGCGGTGGCGATGATTCATGGCAGTCCTTTCCGGGATCCGTTAACGGCAGGCTTCGGTCGAGAGCCTAGCGAGAGCCGTCGGCAGCGGCGCTGATTTGAATCAATTTGGCGGCTCTGGCGGGTCTTCTGCCAGGGCGCGGGGAAAGCGACTGGACAAGAAATCGGCCGTCTGTGATCCTCCGAAAGCCAAGGAACAAGCAAAGAACCACCGCAGGACTGGGAGGCAAGACATGAAACTCAACACCAAGCTTTTCGCCGCCGCCGCTGTCGGCACCCTGCTGGCCGGCGCCGCGGCGCAGGCCCAGGACATGATCTTCTGGCGGATCGGCACCGGCAGCGCAGGCGGGACCTACTTCCCGATCGGCGGCGTCATCGCCAACGCGATCTCCAATCCGCCGGGCTCGCGACCCTGCGACAAGGGCGGCAGCTGCGGCGTGCCGGGCCTGGTCGCCATCGCCCAGTCGACCAACGCCTCGGCGCACAACGTGACGGCGATCGAGGCCGGCCAGATGGAGGCCGGGCTGACCGGCGCGGCGACCCTCTTCCAGGCCTATCACGGCGTCGGCAAGTTCGAGGGCAACAAGAAGGGCAAGCTGCGGGTCATCGCCAACCTCTTCCCCGAGGACATGCACCTGGTCCTGCCCAAGGGCGGCAAGCTGGCCTCGCTGAAGGACCTCAAGGGCAAGCGCGTGGGCATCGCCCAGGCCGGCTCCGGCACCCAGATCGCGGTCATGATGATCCTCGAGGACCAGGGCATCACCCGTGACGACATCGAGGAGGCCGAGCTCAACAACTCGCAGAGCGCCGAGCGCATCGCGGACGGCCAGCTCGACGCCTACTTCTACGCCGCCGGCACGCCGGTCGCGGCCATGGTGCAGCTGTCGACGACCAAGGGCATGGACCTCTATTCCTTCTCGGACGAGGAGGTGAAGGCGGTCAACAAGATCCTGCCCTACTACGTGCCGTCGAAGATCGGCGCCGGCACCTACGAGGGTATCGGCTACGACGTCAATACCGTGGCGGTGCAGGGTATCCTGGTGACATCGGCGGACCAGCCGGACGACCTGATCTACGAGATCACCAAGGCGATGTGGAACGACAATTCCCGCAAGCTGCTGGACAACGGCCATGCCAAGGGCAAGGTCATCCGGCCGGAGACCGCCCTCAAGGGCATCGCCGGCCTGGAAGTCCCGCTGCACGCCGGTGCGGAGAAATTCTACAAGGAAGCCGGCCTGCTGAAGTAAGGCAGGCGGCATAGGGCCTTGAACGGCCGGCGGCGCAGGGCAGCGTCGCCGGCTCGTTCTCCCTGCGCCGGCTGGCGATGATGGCGGACAGCAGCGAGAAACTCGACGTCGCAGCAGCGGAAGAGCTGGAGCGGCGCTACGACAGCGGCCTCGCCCTTCGGGCGACCGGGCCGTTGCTGAGCAGAGTGCTCTTCGTCCTGGCCATCGCCTACGCGCTCTACCACTACCTGACCGCAGGCTTCGGCCTGCCGGTCGACTTCTGGCACATGGGCCTGCACCTGGCCGGGCTCTTCATCCTGATCTTCACCGGCTTCCC
>JASJAL010000284.1 GCA_030067055.1 Kiloniellales bacterium
GCGGTCCAGAGGATAACCTGGTCGAGACCTCGCTCGGCGACTTCACCCGAAACCTGGGCGATCCCCAAGGGGCCCGCGAGCTCGTCAGAACGCCGCGCACCGCTGACGAATTCGCCAACGACCTGCAGAATGAAGCCGGTCACCCGCACCGTCTCCGCCCCGGCCATCCAGACCGCGTCGAAGGCGCTGACCGGATTGTATTCGAAGCGCGCGTTGCTGATGCCGACTCGGCCGACGTCCCGATCCGTGCTCATCTCGGGCGTCACGACCAGGGTGAGCTGCTCGGAGCCTCGCTGGATCAGGAACTCGAGCGGCTGTCCTACCGCGCCTTGCACCACGTTGACGATGTCGTCGAAGCTCGCAATCTCGTTGTCTTCGATCTGGAGGATCCGGTCGCCGGCCATGAGACCGGCGTTCTCGGCCGGAGATCCCGGAGCGACCCACTCGATCGCGGTGGGGTCGCCAATGATCGGAACCCGCTCGCCGTAAAAGCCGTAGAGCACGCCCAAGGCCAGGAACGCGAATAAGAAGTTGGCGAGAGGCCCTCCGGCCACGATCCAGGATCGCTGGCCGAGGGTCTTGCGATGGAACGCCTGGTTCTGCTCCTCGGGAGTCATACGCGCGAGCTCTGCCGAGGGCATGCTGGAAAAATCGGCGTCACCGAACATCTTGACGTAGCCGCCGAGGGGAATCGCGGAGAACTTCCACCGCGTTCCCGCCTTGTCGGTCCGGCCGAATATCTCCGGGCCGAAACCGATCGAGAAGACTTCGACCCGAACCCCGCAGCGCCGCGCGATCAGGTAGTGGCCAAGCTCATGAACGAACACCAGAATCGTCAGAACGACCAGGAATGGGATCACGTAGGTCAGAATGACGTTCAAGATCTCCATATGCATCTCGCCTTTGTCCGCCGAGCCAGAACCGCCCAGACTCTACGTCGCCCCGACATATTCCGGCAACCCGCTGAAAGAAAAAACTAAAGTTAACTTGACTCTGTCACAATTTTGGCCGTGCGCCCGGCACGCTAGACCAGAGCCTTGAGAAATTCGTTAGCGGTGCGCCGCGCCTCGCCATCGATGTGGATCACTTCCTCGACACTCGAAGGATCGAGGCCAGGCACTTTGTTCATGGTCCGTTCTACCACCTCGACGATATCCAGGAAACCCAAGGCACCTGTCAGGAAACTGTCGACTGCCACCTCGTTCGCGGCGTTGAGAATGATCGGTGCGCTGGCTCTCTCCCTCAAGCTCTCCCGAGCCAGGCGCAGGGCGGGGAAGCGCGCCGGATCCGGCTTCTCGAAGGTGAGCGCACCGATCGCTGCCAGGTCGAGGGGCTCTACGGGCGCCGGAATCCGCGCCGGCCAGGCCAGTGTATGCGCAATCGGTGTACGCATGTCCGGGCTTCCCATTTGCGCCAGGACGGAGCCATCGATGTAGGCGACCGCGCTGTGAATCACCGACTGTGGATGAACCAGGACTTCGATCCGGTCCTCGGTCATGCTGAAAAGGTGCCGGGCTTCGATGATCTCCAGCCCCTTGTTCATCATTGTGGCCGAATCGACCGAAATCTTTGCGCCCATGTCCCAATTCGGATGCGCAACGGCCTGCTCGGGCGTGACTTCGGCCATCGCCTCGCGGCTGTGGGTTCGGAAGGGGCCGCCCGAAGCGGTCAGGATCAGGTGGTCGACACCTTCCGGGCGCTCCTGGTCGAGGACCTGGAAGATGGCGTTGTGCTCGGAATCCACCGGCAGCAAGGTTGCCCCGTGGGAAATCACCTCAGAAATCATCAGGTTACCGGCACAGACCAGGGTTTCCTTGTTGGCCAGTGCCACCACGCAGCCCGACCGGACGGCGCTCAGGGTCGGTGCGAGGCCGGCAGCGCCGACGATGGCTGCCATCACCCAATCCACGGGCCTTTGGGCGGCCTCGACCAGCGCCTCGACACCCGCGGCGGCTGCGACCCCACTGCCTTCCAGGCCCTGCTTGAGCGCCTCGTAGTACGCCGGGTCGGAGATGACCGCGAGCTTGGGCCGCAATTCCCAGGCCTGGGTGACCAGCAGCTCCACGTTACGGTGCGCGGTCAGCGCCTCGACGCTGTAGACCTCGGGAGTGCGCCGGATCAGATCGATCGTGCTGCAGCCGACCGAACCCGTAGATCCGAGGATCGTGACCCGCCGGGCCGCCGCTTCTGGGCGCGCATCCGCTCTTTTCATTGCCGTTGCCATGTCAGAACCTCGCTTCCCCCGCGAACCAAATCACGGCGGCAAGGCAGAGGCTTGCCGCTATGAGCCCGTCCGTGCGATCCAGCAAGCCGCCATGACCGGGGATTAGGCGGCTCGAATCCTTGGCACCGAATCGGCGCTTGAGCATCGATTCGAATAGATCACCCCCCTGGCTGACAAGGGCAAGCAGCATACTCGATGCGACGAGACCGAAGGCAGCGTAGTCCAAGGCCACTTGGCTGGCGATCCAACCGATTAGTCCGGCCGCGGCCACGCCGCCGGCCAGCCCGCTCCAGGTCTTCTTCGGGCTGATCCGGGGGGCCAGCTTAGGGCCTCCCAAACCACGGCCGGCGAAATAGGCTCCGCTGTCGGTCGCCCAGACGACCGCAACCAGCCAGAGTATCAATTCCCGGCCCGACTCCGGATGTCCGCGTAGCCAGATCAGGGCCATGGCCGAAAGACCGATGACGCCCACGCCGGCGGCCACCCAGAAAGGCTCCAGCTGCCCCTGCCGCGCGGCCAGCATGCCGCCCATGATACCGACCAGCACGATCCAGCCAGCGGCGCCCGGGAGCCCGAGAGCGATGGCGCCGGCGGCGGCGACGGCGGCGCCGACCATGACCAACAACGTCGGTGACCCGTTGTCGGCGCCGCAGAGGCGTGCCCACTCCCAGGCCATCACGCCTGCGGCGGTGATGATCAGAAGGTCGCTGTAGGGCGACCCGAAATAGAGCGCAGCAATCACCGGCGGGCCGAGCAAGAGGCCGGCCACCAGACGCTTGGCAAAGTTGCTGCCGGCTTTGTCGCTATCCGTTAGCGGCACCATAGCGCCGGTCGCGTGATTGAAACTCTTGAATAGCGGCGGCCAGGTCGGCTTCGCCAAAGTCGGGCCAAAGCTTGTCGACGAAGACCAACTCGCTGTACGCCGACTGCCAGATCAGGAAGTTGCTGATCCGCTGCTCGCCGCTGGTCCGCAGGATCAGGTCCGGATCCGGGAGATCCGCGGTGTCGAGCTCGGCCTCGAAGGTGTGCTCGTCGATATCCGCAGGTGCGAGACTGCCATCTAACGCTTGCTGTACCAGCCGCCGCGTCGCGGCGACGATTTCCTGGCGGCCACCGTAGCTGATCGCGATGGTCAGGTTCAGCCGGCGGTTGTCGGCGGTGACCCCTTCGGCCTCGTCGATCAGGTCGATCAGGTCTTTCGACAGCCGGGTCCGATCTCCGATCACACGCAGCCGGATCCCCTCTTTGACCATTTCGACGATCTGGCTGTGCAGGTACCAGCGCAAGAGGCCCATGAGGTCGTCGACCTCGGTGGCCGGGCGTTTCCAGTTCTCGGCCGAGAAACCGTAGAGGGTGAGGTACGACACACCCATCGACAAGGCACCCATGACCGCACGACGGGCCGCCTCGGCGCCGCGTTGGTGCCCGGCGGCGCGCGGAAGGCCGCGAGCGTTCGCCCAACGGCCGTTGCCGTCCATGATGACCGCAACGTGCAATGGTGGGCCACCGCCACGGTTTTCGGATAGGGCTTCCACGCCGCTAGACCTGCATGATCTCGGCTTCTTTGTGGGAGAGGGTCTCGTCGACCTTCTTGACGTGTTCGTCGGTCATCTCCTGGATCGTCTCGCCCCAGCTGTGATGCTCGTCCTTGGAGATCTCGTGATCCTTCTCCATGCGTTTCAGCATCTCCATGCCATCGCGCCTCACGTTGCGGACCGCGACCCGGGCCTGCTCGGCGTAGCGGTGCGCTACCTTCGCCAGTTCGGCGCGGCGCTCCTCGCTGAGCGGCGGGATCGGGACCCGCACCAGCTGGCCGTCGGTCGAAGGATTGAGTCCGAGATCGGATTCCCGGATCGACTTTTCGACCGCGCCAACCAAAGAGCGATCCCAGACCTGCACGGTGATCATCCGCGGCTCCGGCACCGAGATGGTGCCGACCTGGGTCATCGGCATGTCACTGCCGTAGGCACTCACCGTGAGCGGCTCGAGCAAGCTGGCCGAGGCACGGCCTGTGCGAAGGCCGGCGAACTCGCGCCGAAGCGCCTCGATGGCGCCGTCCATGCGCCGTTGAATGTCGGAAAGATCTGGCTCTGCCACGACTTAGTCCTCACCTGTCACGATTGTAAAAGAGCCTTCGCCTTTGATAACCCGCGCGAAGGCCCCGGGTTGGGTGATGGAGAATACCAGAATCGGAATATGGTTTTCACGTGCCAAGGATATGGCGGCGTGGTCCATTACGCCAAGATCGTCGGTAAGCACCTTGAGATAGCTCAGACGCTCGTAGCGCTTCGCGCTCGGCACCTTGGCCGGGTCGGCATCGTAGACGCCATCGACCTTGGTGCCCTTGAGCAGGGCATCGCAGTCCATCTCCGACGCCCTGAGCGCGGCTGCGGTGTCGGTGGTGAAGAAGGGATTTCCGGTCCCAGCCGCGAAGACCACCACCCGCCCCTTCTCCATATGGCGGACCGCACGCCGGCGGATGTAGGGCTCAGCCACGGCCGACATCGGGATCGCCGACTGCACGCGGGTGTGGACACCCAGACGCTCCAGGGCATTCTGCAGTGCCAGGCAATTGATCACGGTTGCCAACATGCCCATGTAGTCGGCCGTCGCCCGGTCGATCCCGGTCGCCGTGCCCGAAATTCCCCTGAAGATGTTTCCGGCCCCGACGACCAGGGCGACCTGGATGCCGAGTTCGTGGACCGACTTCACCTCTTCGGCAATCCGCTGAACGGTCGCCGGATCGATGCCGTAGTCCTGCGTCCCCAGCAGGGCCTCGCCGGAAATCTTGAGCAGGACCCTGCGGTAGGCTGTCTTCGGGACCGTCTCTGTCGTCATGGTTTCATCCGGAGCGGGGGCTAAG
>JASJAL010000285.1 GCA_030067055.1 Kiloniellales bacterium
CCCACTTCATGGCCAGCCAATCGTATTTGCTGCCTAGATCGAATTTATCTCATCCGGCGGCACGCGGATCTTTGACGTCGATCAATCTGTGCCATCGAGGCCACCGGTAGGATATCTCCCTCCTCTCACCGGAGCCGTTCCAACCCTGCGAGATTTCCTTTCGAGTAGAGACGCGTCGTGGGAACAAGAACACTTGAACCCTATCTGGCCGAGCACCTGCTGTTTCGCGATCTGAACTCGGACTACGTGGCCTTGCTGAGTGAGTGTGCGTTCAACGTGCGTTTTGCCGAGGGGGAAAAGATCTTCCGACAAGGCGAATCGGCCGACCGGTGTTACCTGATCCGTCACGGAATGGTGTCTTTGGAGATCTGGGCGCCCACCCAAGGGCCGTTAACGATCCAAACTCTCGGGCCGGGAGAGGTGCTGGGTTGGTCCTGGCTGTTCCCACCCTACAAGTGGCATTTTGATGCCCGAGCCATGGAGCTGACGAGGGCTGTTGCCTTGGACGGTAAATGCCTCCGTGGGAAGTGCGATCAGGATACCAAGCTTGGATACGAGCTGATGAAACGCTTTTCCGCCGTGATCCATGCGCGCATGCAGGCGGCGCGCTTGCAGATTATGGACATCTACGGTCCTACCCACGCTTGAGATTGCCGCAATTTCTGCTGGTGAAGGTCGCCTGACGGCCCTGCCTTACCGCAGACACATCCTCCATGGCCGCTTCCATCTGACTCGAATGGCGGCGCTCCGCGCGAAGATGTGACGCGGTTGCGTCCTACGCGAAGCAGCCGGCTTGCGACATGCTGGTCGGGCACAAGCGGTACAGCGCCGAGCATGGCCAGGACATGCTCGAGATCCGAGACTGGACCTGGTCCGAAACGCCAGCTGCGTGAAAGAGATGACTCAGTATGCTGTTATGACGGCGTCAACGTCGACGTTCGGTCCGCCGCGCGGGCGATGCAGCGCAACTCGAGTGGCCTCTCCCTGTCTTCTGGGAGCGCGCGAGCCTCCGGCAACACCGTAACAATGCCCGTCAATAGAATCCAATTCCGCGTGCCGCGATGTCATTATCGCGGGACAACAAAGCAATCTAAGAAGATATTTCTTGCGGGGTGTGATCTGCATAAAGGCGATAGCATTGCCTTTCTCGCTAACCTTTCAATGTTCCGCGAGGAGCCGCGATGGATGAAGCCCCGTAGTGAAGTGCCCTCGGGGCAGGGATCTGTGAAGGCGATGGATCCATCAAAGCGATGATCCGGGGAAACGAGGTCCGCGGTTCGCCGATCCTAGCGCCTCAGGAGGCAACTCCCCTGATGGAAGGATCGTTGACCGCGGGTCTTGTTTGTCTGGGCCATGTCCGCGCCTCGACGGAAAAGCCAATTCGCGTCCTTTGCTACTGGTTTCAGGTGCCTCAACGTCCGGAGACGAACTGTCGCGGCGCAGGAAATGCCATGCTGAACGCTCAGGCTGAGCGGTGATGAGGTCCGGATTAGAGAAGAGCCACCCCTGAGAGGTGAAACCATGCAGCTGACAACAGAGACTCCGCAACGGGTTGCGGTCGTCATTGAACAGAACAAGAGCGGCACCTGGAGTGTCTCCGCCTATCTGGTCACCGCCGATGGCCGGCGCGACCGCCGCGGCTTGGCGGTTCGCGACACTTACGAGGAGGCGACGTCGGCCCTCAAGACTTTCTGGCAGTCGGTCGAATTGCCGAACTGAACGGATCGGGCCGCCGCCCGGACAGGAGATCAGCGGCCGGCCAGGTAGTACTTGCCGATCGGTATAACAGTGGTGGCCCGCGGCGCTTTGTCATTCTCGCCTTCAATCAGGGCCACCCGGACCTCATCGCCAATAGCAATCTTGTTGAATGCGCCGTTCACCACTGCGTTCTTGTGGAGATAGACCTCCTGCCCATCGGTTAGCGTCACGAAGCCGTAGCCCTCATAGGCCTGTAGAGCCGAGACCTTGCCGTGCGGCGATACTTCGTGGGCCTTCACCCGGCCTGCGGCCTTGCGCCAATGGTCCTCCAACTGCCGTGCTGCGGCATCGAAGGGGTCCCGGATGGCGACAAAGACATCCTCATGCGCGTGCCATTCGTCCGGCACGCGATTGACGAGGATTCCCCGGCCGGGAACGCCGATGTCGATGCGCAAATGACAGAGCTTGCCCTTGTGGTGACGCCGATGTGGGGCTTCGACAACGACACGGTAGGAGTTGATGCAGCCGAAGTATCTTACTAGCTTCTCAACTCACTCGCGCACGCTGGCCTCGACCGCGTCCGAGGGGTCCATGTTGCTAAATTCCAGCTCCAGGGGGACATCCATGCCTCTGCTTTTCCGGTTTTGCGCTTGAATCCCGAGACCCGCTATCCCTTGACACAGACGACCGGCTCGAGCCGTGCTACCTTGCGGGCAAGGTTGGCCTTCTGGGCCACGTCGACCACGGCTGCGACGTCCTTGTAGGCGCCCGGCGCCTCCTCGGCGACGCCGCGGTAGGAGGGGCTGCGAATCAAAATGCCTCGATCAGCGAGCTGATCGACGATCTGACGTCCGCGCCACCGTTTGCGCGCCTGATGCCGGCTCATGTGCCGACCGGCGCCATGGCAGGCCGAGCTGAAGCCTCGCGCCACATTGCCTTCAGTGCCGACCAGGACATAGGACTCTGTGCCCATGGTGCCGCCGATAAAGACCGGCTGGCCGATGTGGCGCAGGCTTGCCGGCAAATCCGGATGTCCGGGCCCGAAGGCGCGCGTAGCGCCCTTGCGGTGGATGAAGACTTTTCGGCTAGCGCCGTCGATCCGGTGCGCCTCGACCTTGCAGGTGTTGTGCGAGACGTCGAATAGCAGTGGGAGCTTGGCTTGCGGGAAGAGCCGGGCGAAGACCTGGCGCGTCAGGTGGCCAATGATCTGACGGTTGGCAAAGGCGCAATTGACTGCGGCCCGCATGGCGCCAAGGTAGCGATGGCCCAAGGGCGAGGCGATCGGCACGCAGGCGAGCTCCCGATCCGCCAGGGCGATGCCATAGTCGGGCGCAGCCAGCACCATGTCGCGCAGGAACTCTGTGCCGATCTGGTGGCCAAGGCCCCGCGAGCCGCAGTGGATGCTGACCACCACTTTGCCCAGCTCCAGCCCGAAGGCCGCCGCGGTCTCGGGGGCGAGAACCTCGGCGATCTCCTGAACCTCCAGGTAGTGATTGCCCGAGCCGAGCGTTCCCATCTCTCGCCGCTGGCGCTCGCGGGCCCGGTACGATACACAGGCTGGCTGGGCGCCGGCCATGCAGCCGCGTTCCTCGATCCGCTCAAGGTCCGCCTCACTGCCGTATCCCTGGGCCACGGCCCAGGCCGCGCCCCAGGACAGCATCGCGTCCATCTCCCTGTCGGAAAGGGAGATCTTGCCTCGGCTGCCAACACCGGCCGGAATCTGCGAGAAAAGCGCATCGGCCAGCGCCTCCTTCTTCGCCTCGATCGCCGCGCGCGACAAGCCAGTCGGCAGGCAGCGGACCCCGCAGGAGATGTCGAAGCCGACACCGCCCGCCGAAACCACACCGCCGGCATCGGGATCGAAGGCGGCGACGCCACCGATGGGAAAGCCGTAGCCCCAATGGGCATCCGGCATGGCATAGGCAGCTTTCACGATGCCGGGCAGGCAGGCCACATTGGCCACCTGCTCATAGACCTTATTGTCCATGTCCTGGATCAGGGCCTCATCGGCAAAGATGACCGCCGGCACGCGCATCGCGCCAGTCGGAGCCACCCGCCATTCGTAGTCGCCGATGCGTTCGAAGCGCGCCGTGTCCATGTCAGACATCCACCACGCATTGCGCGTCCCAGACGCCGTCCGCTCTCCGTCGGACCCTCAGCGCCGTATAGGTCGCACCCTTGACCTCGGTCGCCGGCCGGTGTCGTTCTACATTCACCTTCTCGCCCCGAGCGACGGCATGTAGCGCACCGTCTTCGGCGCGGAGGGAGAAGCTGCCGAACAACATCCGCCGCGTCGCCATCTCGAATACCAGCGCGTTCAGCCACTCGACGAGGAGCAGCTCGTCGTTCGGCGCCGCACAGCAGATTTCTATGGCCTCTCGGGGCTTCACCCGCGCGACATCGGTCACGGCGGCGGTGAGCGCCAAGGCAACCTGTTCAAAGGCCACTTCCCGCGTAGGGCCGATGCCCCGCAGGCCGATATCGGCATCATGTGGAAAGTGCTCCCAGCGACCATCTCCCTGGAAGGACGGCAAATCACTGCGTCTCGCCGGAACAGTCATCCCCTTTCCTTGGCCTCGGATCACGTAGGCCATATCAGAGCGCGCCTCGGCACAGTCGGCATTGCGCGAGATCAAGCCGGGTCGGATCGGCGCCATTGACCGCTTTGCTCCAACAAGCGGATCTCTGTCGGTCTACTGCCTCTGGTCCGGGGAGGACCTAAGCCGTCGTTGCTAGGTTTTTGCCGTTGTGCCGCTCTTTCGGGGTCGAGTTGGTTCTTACCTGCGAGGACGCCGCATGCCGATGATCGAGCGTCAAGACCCAGAGGGTCTCAGCGATCCCAGCGCGTACGGCTGTTCGCAATTAGCGAAATTTACCACCACGAGCGGGCTGGTATTGATTTCCGGAAGAATTGGTGAGGACGCGGAACGATGCAAAGCTGAAACCTTCGAAGACCAAATGGCACTTGCCCTTGATAGTCTCGATCGGGCGCTGAGAGCAGCAGGCGCGTCTCACTCAGCGATGTTCAAGATAACGCTTCTTGTGGTCGGACACGACGAATCGCGACTTGCGCAGGTTTCGAAAGCGCGTCGAGGATTTCGGAGATCATCGGCCAGCCAGCGCACTCGTTCTCGTACCATGGCTCGCTGGATATTGGATGCTCTTCGAAGTTGACGCCGTCGTCCTATGCGAATGACCGCAATTCGCTACTCCTTGCCCTCCACGCGAAGGCCGCGGGAGGTCCAATTTCGCCCCAGCTTCGGACCTCACGGCCTAGGAAGACCGCTTTGCGCCTGTTTCCGGAAGTGTGTGGTAGCGGTGAGTGACGGGGCAAAATGACCCGAACCGGAAGCTGGGGCCGAGGCTATGCAGCCCTTCTCAGCGAGC
>JASJAL010000286.1 GCA_030067055.1 Kiloniellales bacterium
GGACGACCTGCTGCTCGACTTGGTCAAGCCGGTGTTCTTCGTGGCGGTATTCCTGGAGCACCTGAACTACGCCTTTTTGCCGCAGTTCATGCACGAGATCACCGACCGGGTCGGCCTCTCGGCGGGCTTTGCCTCGATCCCCTTCATGATCTTCTATCTCTGCTTTGCGCTGGCCCTGGTCCCCAGCGGCCATTACGCCCAGCGTTTCGGCGCCCGGCCCCTGATGTACGTCGGCCTCCTGCTGGCCGGCCTGGGCCTCTTCATGCTCACCTTCCTGCAGGTCGACCTGGTCCTGGCAACCTTGGCCCGCGGCCTGTCCGGGATCGGCCAGGGCATGCTGTTCATCGGCGTCCAGTCCTACATCCTGGCGACCGCGGCACCCGGGCGAAAGACCCAGGGCGCGGCGATCATCGTCCTCGGCTTCCAGGGCGGCATGATATCGGGCATGGCGATCGGCTCGCTTCTGGTCTCCTATACCGGCCCGGAAGGCATGTTCGCGCTGAGCGGCGGCATCGCCCTGGCCCTGGCGCTCTACGCCCTCATCGTGGTCCCCGCCCGGGCGGCGGCACCGTCCCGGCCGCAGGGCGGCAGTGCCCTCAGGGAGCTGACGCATCACCTATCACTGGCCCTTCGCAATTGGGACTTCCTGCGGACCATGGTCTTGATCGGTATCCCGGCAAAGGCCGTTTTGACCGGTGTGATCATCTTCGCCCTGCCGCTGCTGCTGGCCAAGCAAGGCTACCGCGAGGAGGACATCGGCCAGATCATCATGATCTACGCTGCTGCGGTCGTGCTCTCCAGCAGCTATGTGTCGCGGCTTGTCGACCGCATCGGACGGACCCACGAGATCCTGTTCTGGGGCGCGACGATCTGCGGTGCCGGATTGACCCTGATCGCCTTCCTGGACTGGCAACCGCCCGGGTCGGCGGCCAACTCCGCCTTGCCGACCACGCTCCTGATCCTCGGCGTCGCCGTCGTCGGCATCGCGCATGGCTTCATCAACGCGCCGGTCGTCACCCACGTCGCAGAATCCGCCCTGGCCCACAGGCTCGGCGCCGGGACCTTGACCGCAACCTATCGCTTCCTGGAACGGGTCGGCCATATCGCCGGGCCGATCGTCATCTCCCAGCTGTTCCTGCTCGGCGGCCAGGAGGCGAAGCTGATGCTCTGGGTCGCCGGTGCGATCACTCTCTTCGGCCTGATCTTCCTGATCAGGACGCCGACCATCGAGCTCCACGGGCCAGAGCGGGAGACGGCATAGTGCCGTTGGGGTTTCTCTGGACCTTCAGACGCGGACTGCACCGCCTTGGCCTTTCACTGATCCTGTCCTGCGGCGTCCTGGCCGGCACCGCTGCCGCCTCGACCGAGCCGGCCTACTACGATTGGTTCCGGCCCAGCGCCGAGAACCAGAACAGCTGGTTGCTCGAAGAGGTCCAGGGTCAGCCCGACCAAATTCGGATCCGCAGCAGCAGAGATCGCGGCGTCCGCGATCCGCGCCGGATCGTCGTGCTGTTCCCGCGCCCATCCTCGGCCTACGACGCGGCGATGAACAAGATTCTCGATCTCTTTTCCGAGAAGAAAATCGAGGCCGAGATCCGGGCCATCAACTTTCGTAGAGACGGCCACCGCGGCCGGCGCGCCCTGGCGGAAGCGGAAGCCTGGGACGCCGAACTGATCTTCTCGATGGGATCGGAGTCGACGGCCTGGCTTTGGAAGCACTACCGCGACGGCCGGATTCCTGTCGTCTCGGTCTGCTCCAAGGATCCGGTTTTGCTGGGCCAGGCAAGAGGCTACGAGGTCGGCAGCGGCACGAACTTCGCGTTCACGTCACTGAACATGCCGGTCGAAGCGCAGATGGCCTACCTGATGGAGCTGAAGCCGAACCTCAAGAACCTCGGCATCCTGGTCGACAGCAAGAACCTCAGCGCGGTCGAAACCCAGGCCAAGCCGATGCTGCGCTACGCGGCCAAGCGGGGCATCCGGGTCCTGTATCTGGACGTCAAGAATCCGAACGTCGCCGCCAAGGAGCTGACCAGTCTGGTCGACCGCGCGGTCACGACCATGCGCAAGAACGATCCGACCCTGGACCGCAGCCTGTTCTGGGTGACCGGCAGCACCGCCGTCTTCCGCGAGATCGAGTCGATCAACGCCAGCTCGGATCGGGTGCCGGTTCTCAGCGTGGTTCCCGATGTCGTGCGGGCCGGCGACGACAGCGCGGTTCTTTCCATCGGCATCGGCTTCCAGAGCAATGCCCATCTGGCGGCGATCTACGGTATCGACGTTCTGGAAGGACGGGTCCGGGTCGGGGAAGTGGGGGTCGGCATCGTCTCGCCCCCCGACATCGCGATCAATTTCCGCAAGGCCAGGGAAATCGGCCTCAAGATCCCCTTCGGATTCCTGGAACGCGCCACCTTCGTCTACGACTACCAGGGCCGGATGGTCCGGCGCAACGGCGAGGCCGTCGACCGCGCCGAGTAGACGGCCAGACCAAGCGTCGGTTAACCGGCCGCTAACGCAGAGCCCCTATCCTGTGGTCAGGGCCTCCAGGCCCGAGGCTTCCCGATCGCGGCAGACAGAGGGCCGGCGCCTTGAGCAAGCTCACCTTCAGACAGACCCGCAGCCCCAGGTACCGAAAGGCCGCCATTTTGGCGCTGCCGACGGCGGCGCTGTTGCTGGTTGCCGGGCTGGCCTTGAGCGAAGTCCACAGCAACGCCCAGCATCTCTATCGCTGGCCCTTCTCCGAGGTCGGCAACTACTTCGCCGGCGCCCGCTACCAGGTGAACCTGAGCTGCCGGGGCCAGCCCCAGGCCCGGCGCCACACCCTACGCGCCGCAGACTTCGAGGACGCCAGGGGCTACCTGCAGACCGAGCTGCCCGGTTGCCAGCTGGCCGAGATCCGACGCGTCGACCGGTCCTGGTACTAGCCGCTTTCGGTCTTGCCTGGATTGGGCTGCGGGCCTAACCGCCGACCCCGGCCAGATCCATAAAGAACGGGAGCAAGAACTCTATCGGCACGCCGACGATCCAGTGTAGCACGTTCAGGTCGAGCCCCAACTCCCGCCCGAGCATGGGCAAGAGGAAAATCACCCCGATTATGATCAGGAGCCCGAAGCGCTCCAGCCGTGCGAGCGGCCGGGCCAGGACATCGGGCAAAAGGCCGACCGCCACCCGGCCACCGTCGAGCGGTGGGAGTGGCAGCATGTTGAAGACCGCCAGCACCAGGTTGATCAGGATCGAGTTGAAGAGATTCTGGCCGAGCCACTCTGCGAAAGTGGACGGAAGAAGCGGCAGAACGTAGAACAGCAGTGCCGAGGCGGTCGCCAGGAACAGGTTGGCCGCAGGACCGGCCGCTGCCACCAGGACCATGTCGCGGCGCGGCCGCCGCAAGCGATGAAAAGCGACCGGAACCGGCTTCGCCCAGCCGAAGAGAAAGGGCGCCCTGAGGACAAGGAGCATGGCCGGCAGCAGTATCGTGCCGAAGGGATCGACGTGGCGCAGCGGGTTGAAGCTGACCCGCCCCTGCTGCTTCGCCGTGTCGTCGCCCAGGCGCCAGGCCGCGAAGCCGTGAGCGGCCTCGTGCAGCGTGATCGCGAGGAGGACCGGTAGAACCCAGACCGAAGCGCCGTAGAGAAATCCGGAGATGTCGAAATCCATGGCGCGGACACTAGAGCAAGCGGCCGGCGGAAGAAATCGTCTTCGGCCTCAGTCGTAGGTGACTTGCCGGCGAGCAGCTTCGACCTTGGGGCCCGACGAGACGATGGCCTCAGCCAAGGCGAGTCTTCAGAAAATCCGGCAAACACCCTAGGGAAGCGGGTAGGATTGTCGCAAACTGAGAGCCTGATTCGTAACCTCGGCAGGATGCTGTGATGGCGGAGACAGTTGACCCTGCACGGCAGGATGACGTGCCGGAGCGAGCCGACCAAAAGCCCGAGCGGCTGCTGGCGATCGTCCGGAGCCTGGTCCTGGACCTGCACCCGCGCAAGCAGACCGGATTGTCGCTCGACCTCGACAGCCGGCTCGACCGCGACCTCGGGATCGACAGCCTCGGCCGTTCCGAACTGCTCCTGCGGGTCGAGGGGGCCTTCCAGGTTCGCCTGCCGGAGACGCTGCTGGCCGAGGCGGAGACCGTCGGCGACCTGCTGGCCGCGCTCGAGACTGCGAGCGAGCGGCTGCCCGCCCTCGAAGGCCAGTCTCCGGTCCCCATGGCCCCGGACCTACCGGTCGTCGTGGAAACCCCTACCAAGGCCCAGACCCTGCCGGAGGTTCTCGCCTGGCACCTCGAACGCCATCCCGATCGGCCCCAGGTGACCTTGCTGAAGGACGAGCGGGAGGTCGAGACCACACTCACCTACCGCGACCTGGCGGAGCGCTCCAAGGCCGTCGCCCATGGCCTCCGGGCCCGGGGGATCGAGGCCGGCGACCGGATCGCCCTGATGCTCCCGACCGGGGCTGACTTCTTCGTCAGCTTTTTCGGCATCCTTCAGGCCGGCGCCGTGCCGGTCACGATCTATCCGCCCCTGCGGCTGACTCAGCTGGAGGAGCACATGCGCCGCCAGGCGGGCATCCTGCGCAGTGCCGGAGCCCGCATCCTGGTCGCTTCCAAGGAAACCAAACCCGCGGCGACCCTGCTGGAGCTGCAGCTCGAGACCCTGGACGCGGTCGCGACCACGGCCGAGCTGTCGCTCGAGAGCGAGGACGAACTGCCGGTCTGGAAAGACGGCGAGGCGATCGCCTTCATCCAATACACCTCGGGCAGCACCGGCGATCCCAAGGGCGTGACCCTGAGCCACACCAACCTCTTGGCCAACATTCGGGCCATGGGCGAAGCCCTGGAGGCCAAGTCCTCGGACGTCTTCGTCAGCTGGCTGCCGCTCTACCACGATATGGGCCTGATCGGCGCCTGGCTCGGCAATCTCTACCATGCCTGCCCGCTCTACGTGATGTCGCCGACCACCTTCCTGGTCCGTCCGGCCGCCTGGCTCTGGGCGATCCACCGCTACCGCGCGACCATGACCGCCGCGCCCAACTTCGCCTTCGAGTTCTGCGTCAGCCGGATCGAAGAGGAGGCCCTGGAGGG
>JASJAL010000287.1 GCA_030067055.1 Kiloniellales bacterium
CGGAGATCCGGGCGCCGGGCTTTCCCTTGAGCATCGCCGGCGTCGACCGCTTCGGGGACAACCGCCGGGTCCGCCAGCTCTGGGCCGGGGTCGAGCCGCATCCCGGCTTGCTGCACCTGCAGAGCAAGGTCGAATCCGCGGTCGTGCGCAGCGGCCAGGCGCCCGAGCGCCGGAAGTTCAAGCCGCACATCACCCTGGCCCGCTTCAGGTCCAATCCCGGCGACAAGCTGGGCGCCTTCCTCAGCCAGCATGGCCTGCTCCGTCTGCCGCCCTTCATGGTCGACAGCTTCAGCCTCTACTCCAGCTTCCTCTCCTCGGGCGGCTCGATCTACAGCGAGGAAGCGGTCTACGAGCTGACCCCGGACATGGCCGCGATGCAGGCCGGCGAGGTGTAAGGTCTTCCGACCGGACACTAGCTCCAACCGCAGGGGCACCGCAGGACCTGTCCTGCAGCTGTCATGTCCGGACTTGATCCGGGCATCCACCTGTCAACGGCACCATGGGTTGCCGGGTCGCGCCAAGAGGTGCGAAGCACTGGCGCACTTCCCGATCAGACGCGTTCGCGTCTGGCCGGGAGTCGTGCGCTAACACATAGAAGTTAGGGCGTTACATCCGGCCAGATGGATCGCAAAGCGATTCCATCCTATCGGATAACGCCCTAGCCTACGCCCCCTACGCGCCCCGGCAATGACAACCCGATGCGTCCAGCGCTTGGGACGTTGCCGGTTAGACCGCCCGCGAGTGGCGCGCCGTGCCGGCCTTGAGGTAGCGGTCGAAGACCGCCGCGGCCGAGCGCACCAGCGGGCGCCCCGCCTCGGTGACCCGGATCTCGCTGCCGTCGATCTCGACCAGGCCGTCCGCCGCCATGGAGTCGAGGGCCGCAACTTCTTCGGCGAAGTCGGCAGGGTCGGCATCGAACCCGGCGCAGAGGCCGGCGAGGTCGACCTTGAGGCGGCACATCAGGGTCTCGATCACCGCCCGGCGCAACCGGTCGTCGTCGTTGAGCCGGCAGCCGCGCACGACGGCGGGCCGGCCGGCCGCGACCGCGGCACGGTAGCCCTTGATCGGCACGGCGTTCTGGACGTAGCCCTGGGGCAGGCTGCCGATCGCCGAGGCGCCGAGACCGATCAGGGCCTCGGCCGGGTCGTCGGTGTAGCCCTGGAAGTTCCGCCGCAGCCGGTCCTCACCCAGGGCCCGGGCCAGGGGATCCTCCGAGCGGGCGAAGTGGTCGAGGCCGATGCGCAGGTAGCCCAGGGCCTCGAGCCGTGCCGCGGCGGCTTCGGCCTGGGCCCAGCGCGCGGCCTCCTTCGGCAGCTCCGATTCCTTGATCAGGCGCTGGTGGCTCTTCATCCAGGGCACGTGCGCATAACCGAAGAGCGCGATGCGGTCCGGCGCCAGGCCGGCCGCCAGGTCGATGCTGCGCAGCAGATCGGCGACCCATTGCCGGGGCAGGCCGTACATCAGATCGAAGTTGATGTTGTCGATGCCGGCGTCGCGCAGCAGCTCGACCGACCGCGCCACCACCTCGTAGGGCTGGACCCGGTTGATCGCCCGCTGCACCGCGGCGGTGAAGTCCTGTACGCCGAGGCTGGCGCGGGTCACCCCGGCGGCGGCCAGGGCCCGGGCCTTATCCGCATCCAGGGTCCGGGGATCGATCTCGACCGCGATCTCGATCGCCTCGTCGAAGCGGAAGGCCGCACGCAACCCGTCGGTCAGGCGCCGGAAGTCGTCGCCCGACAGCACGGTCGGCGTGCCGCCGCCCCAGTGCAGCTGAACGGCACGCGGCCCGGGCGGCAGGGCGGCGGCGACCAGTTCGGCCTCCTGCAGAAGGCTCTCCGCGTAATCCGCGACCGGCTGGTAACGCCGTACGACCTTGGTGTGGCAGCCGCAGTACCAGCACATCTGCGCGCAGAAGGGCACGTGCAGGTAGAGCGAGAGCCGGGCCTCGGCCGGGAGGGCGCCGAGCCAGCCGAGATAGGTCTCGGCGGTGATCCCGGGGTGGAAGTGCGGTGCCGTGGGATAGCTGGTATAGCGCGGCACCGGGCCGCCATAGCGGCGAAGAAGCTCTGGATCCATGGCCGCGACGCTAGCGCCGCCGCCACGCGGCCGGCATTGACTTCGATCAAAGGCCGGTTACGCGAAACGGTCGGCGATGCGGGCGACCGACTGGGCGTAGGGGCCGCCGAAGAGGGCGGTGTGGACCAGCAGGGGATAGAGGTTGTAGAGGTCGCGGCGGGCTTCGAAGAAGCCGGGGCGCAGCGGCCGCAGCTCGCCGTAGCGGCGGAAGAAGGGCTCGCCGAAAGTCCCGAAGAGGGTCGAGAAGGCGAGCTCCACCTCGGCGTCGGCGTAGTGGATCGCCGGGTCGACGAAGGCGGCGATGCGACCGCCGCGAACCAGGACGTTGCCGCCCCAGACGTCGCCGTGGATCAAGGACGGCGGCGCGGCCTCGCCGATCAGGTCCGGCAGGCGCCCGCAGAGCCGTTCGAGCAGGCGCAAGGTCTCCGCCGGCAGGTGGCCGGCCTCCAGCGCGATCCGGCCGAAATGCAGCAGGCGCTGCTCGGCGAAGAAGTCGGCCCAGCTCTCGGTCCAGGGGTTCGGCTGGGCCAGCGGGCCGATCAGGGTGTCTTGCTCGAAACCGTAGCGCGGCGCCGCGATGCCGTGCAGGGCCGCCAGCAGCTCGGCGGCATGGGTCTCGGCCGCCGCGTCAATTCCGTCGCCGGCCTCGACGTGGTCGATGATCAGCAGTTCCTCGGCCGCGTGGCGCACCGCCGGGACCGGCAGCGCCGTGTTCTCGGCCAGGTAGCCGAGCATGAAGGCCTCGAGCATCAGGTCACCGCGAGAGGCGGTCTTGACGACCACGGTCTCGCCGTCGTCGAGGTCGGCGCGGTAGACCTCGGCGATGCAGCCGCCGGTCAGCGGCGAGAAGCGGAGGGGCCGGCGCCCCAGGGCGGCTTCGACGGCGGCGGCCAGGGCCGCGGTCACAGATGGTCCCGCTGCAGGCTTTCGACCAGCCCCTCGACCCCCTTCTCGATCAGCTCCAGCGCCAGGTCGAAGTCACCGAGGTTGCCGTAGTAGGGGTCCGGCACGTCGCTGAGGCCGGTTTCCTCGGGGTGGAAATCCATGAACAGCTTCAGGCGATCCTCCACCCCGTCCGGGCAGATCCGCTTCATCTCCTCCAGGTGGCCGCGGTCCATGGCGATCAGCAGGGAGAAGGCCTCGAAATCGCCGTGCTGGATCTGGCGCGCGCGCAGCTCCTTCAGCTTGTAACCGCGCAGCAGGCCGGCAGCGACCGAGCGCTCGTCTGGCGGCTGCCCGACGTGCCAGCCGCCGAGGCCGCAGGAGTCGACCGCGACCCGATCCTCCAGGCCGCGCTCGGCCAAGCGCTTGCGCAGGACCGCCTCGGCGGTGGGGGAACGGCAGATGTTCCCGGTGCAAACGAAGAGGACGCCGACTCTCGTCATGATCGGTCACACTGACTACAGGTAGTGATCGCCTTTTCCTCGCGCTCGTCTATCATCCCTCGCATCATGGGGCAACGCAGCGCAGGCCGAATCGTCATCCTGACCGGGGCCGGGATCTCCAAGGAGTCCGGTCTCGACACCTTCCGCGATGCCGACGGCATCTGGGCCAAGGTGAACCTGGAGGACGTCGCCACGCCGGAGGCCTTCGCCCGCGATCCGGAAACGGTCCACGCCTTCTACAACGCCCGGCGCCAGGGCTTGCTGGCCGAGGCGGTGCAGCCCAATCCCGCGCACCTGGCGCTGGCCCGTCTCGAGGCCGAGTGGCCTGGCGAGGTTCTGCTGGTGACCCAGAACATCGACGACCTGCACGAGCGCGCCGGCTCCCGCAACCTGATCCACATGCACGGCGAGATCCTGAAGGGCCGCTGCCTGGCCTGCGGCTCGGTCAGCGCCTGGCGGGAGGACATGGACCTGGAGAGTCGCTGCCCCGGCTGCGAGGCGACGGGCCACCTGCGGGTCGACGTGGTGTGGTTCGGCGAAATGCCCTATCAGATGGATCGGATCTTTGCGGCCCTGGAGGCCTGCGATCTCTTCGTCTCGATCGGCACCTCCGGCGCCGTCTACCCGGCGGCCGGCTTCGTCGAGGCGGCCCGCGCCACCGGCCGGGCGCACAGCGTGGAGCTCAACCTGGAGCCCTCGGACCGCCACAGCGCCTTCGCCGAGCGGATCTATGGCCCGGCCAGCGACGTCGTGCCAAGCTACGTCGAGGCACTGCTTTCAGAGGCCGGCTGACCCGCGGCTGGAGACCGAAGCCCATGAGCCAAGACGAGATCCGCGATCCCGAAACCCTGCGCGCCCACCTCGGCGAGCCCAGCGACCTGGTCCGGCGCAAGAAGCTCCGGCGGCTCGATGCCCATTGCCGGCGCTTCGTCGAATTGTCGCCCTTCCTGGTCCTCTCGACCGCGGATGCCGAGGGCGCTTGCGACGCCTCGCCGCGGGGCGATGCGCCGGGCTTCGTCTCTGTCCTGGATGATGGCCGACTGCTGATCCCCGAGCGGCGCGGCAACAAGCTGGCCGACTCGCTGCTGAACATCGTGGAGAACCCCCGGGTCGGCCTGCTCTTCCTGATTCCCGGGGTCGATGAGACTTTGCGGGTCAACGGGCATGCCGGCCTGATTCGGGAGGCCGCGTTGCTGGCGCCACTGGCGGTCCAGGGCAAGGTGCCGGAGCTCGCGATCCTGGTCGAGGTCGAGGAGGCCTACCTGCACTGCGGCAAGGCCCTGATCCGGTCGCGGCTCTGGGATCCGGCGTCGCGGATCGAGCGCGACCGCCTGCCCAGCCTGGGCCGGATGATCGCCGATCAAATCAGCGGCTGCGACCCCGACGAGACCGAGGCCTATGTCCAGGAAAGCTACCGCGAGCGCCTCTACTGAGGCCGCCGACCCAGCGGCCGGGCTTTCGGCCCTGTTGACCGAGGTCCGCGCCTGCCGGCTCTGCGCAGCCGAGCTGCCGCTGGGGCCGCGGCCGGTGCTGCGCGCCCATGCCGACGCCCGCGTGATGATCGTCGGCCAGGCACCCGGAACTAAAGTTCATGCCAGCGGCATCCCCTGGAAC
>JASJAL010000053.1 GCA_030067055.1 Kiloniellales bacterium
AAATCATTTTCAGCCTTCACGATGACGGCTTTTGCCACGCGCTCACCCGAAACGTGGCTTGCCTCTGCGGTCGACGATGACGAAGTGGTCGGGCGATGCGTGATCACTTCATAGGTGACTTGCTGGTCCGCAAGGTACTTCTCAAGTGTGGTTGCCAAAGCCATTGCTTACCTCCCTCTTTATCGAGCGTTTGCTGGAACCAAATCCAGCCGAGGTATTCACGCGGCCCCCATCGGTTTGATGTCACTCTTCCTGCCGCTGTGGCGCGACCCGCTTCGATGTGGCTCAGCAAGCCTGGCAATCCCCACCAGCGTCTTGCCGTCAAGCATCACGTTGGGAAATCGCAGTGTTTGATGCCCCAGTCCAGTGAGGGGCTCCCTCAGCTCCTTCAATAGACAGCCTTGCGATACAGGATCGCCTCGCAGGTACAACCGTTGTGGCGATGTATGCAATCAAAGGCTCCTTGCTCGCACCTCTCCTTGAAGTAGGTCGGAACCTTGGCCCATTGTACAAAGCCAAGCCTACCCATAATGGCGTCGACGCTCGCTTCAACAGGTCCCCTCTTGAAGGTGACAATCAGCTTGTCGGCCCCCAAGCCCACAACTCCATCGTGAACGGCGCGAAGTAGCTTTGTTCCAATGCCTTTTGCGCGGTATTCGGAGGCAACAGCCACCGATTGGACGACACCCAATACGCCCTCCGCATCGGCGGCTTTCAGATCTTCCGGGATGTCCTTGATCCTTTGCTCCAGAAACTCCTGGAGCCCACCCTGCGGCAGTACTCTTCCGTAGACAAACCCGATGACTTCTTCGTCTGGCGAGATACAAACCAGGAAGCAAGAGTCGGAGGCTTGAGGTATCTCTGAAGCATTCTTGAAGTATCCAGCACCAAAGATCCGTTCAGCCAGTACGCTTACCTTGGCCTGCCACCGCGGCGTGTAAGCTTCAATGCGCATTGCTGGTTTCCAGGGCCGTCCCGCCGCCTGTCGACGGTCAGAGATGCTACGGCCGCGATCCTAAGTTCTCATACAGGATATCACACTAGCGCAACGGAGTATCATGAAGAGCGGTTGCCCCAGTGTGTCGAAGGAAAGGTGGAGGGATCGAACTGAAGGTCGAAGGTCGATAGGCTGTTGTCTAGATCTATGGTCCCGGATGACAGGCGGTGTTACCCAAAGTCCTGTGGGGTCAAGAATTTCGAGCCGCCGGCGGGTGCTGACTGTTTCGGTGAATCCAAGACTTTTTTGAACATGAGCCAAAGGCATCTCGTGGCTATAAACGCCCGTTTCAACCACCTCCGTGGCACGTCCGCTTCTTGTCCGGCTGTGATCGTTTGAGCCGATCAGGACCGCTTTGCCCATAGGAGCAGAGGTTCAAGAGGCTGACGCCGAAAGGCGGACTCTGATCCGGAGGAGAATCTGGCTACTCAGACAGGGATACTCAGCTGATCGCTAGCCATTCTCAATGACGACACGACTTAAACCTGCGGCGAGATTGAGCATCAGGCTGGTAAGCCGCGTTTCGACTGAGGTGACAGTCACTCGGACTGTACCTCTAGCAACGTCTGCCTGGCCGTAGGCCCGCAACTGCCGCCAACGAGGCCCCAAGAATTTGGTCAGCATTAGGAAGACCGAAGAGTGTAAGCCGGCGATGTGCGTCCTCATGCGTCGGAAGCACGCACGGGCTAGGTGGTTTGTTTCCATAGCTCGTCAGCAGACGACGCAGAATGACGCAAAGGTGCCGTAGGTGACATGGATCATTGATCTGCAACCGAACTGAGGGGTCACGTAAGTGCCAGCGGAGGAATGTCAGTTCATGGCAGGAGAGCAGAAATGCAGGCAAAGGACGTAATGACCACGAACGTAGTGACTGTCCAGATCGGTACCGGGGTTCCAGAGATTGCGCGTCTGCTGTTGAAGCACAGGATCAGCGCTGTTCCGGTCGTCGACTCGGACCAGCGTATCCTTGGGATCGTCAGCGAAGGCGACCTTATGCGGCGCACAGAGACTGACACCGAGAGGCGGCATTCCTGGTGGTTGGAGGCAATGCTCTCCACAGAGGATAGGGCCAGGGAATACATCAAGGTTCATGGGCGGAAAGCCGGCGACGTGATGACCCGCGATTTGATCAGCGTCACTGAGGAAACACCGCTTTACGAAATCGCCGGACTCCTTGAGAAGCATCACGTAAAGCGAGTCCCGGTTACTCGCGATGGGCGGCTGATCGGAATCGTAAGCCGCGCGAATTTGCTGCACGGGTTTGCTGCCAAAGAAGCCAGGACCACCGGCCCCGGCTCTTCCGATGACCAAACCATTCGAGAAAACCTGCTCCACACGCTCGCCAAGGAGGCAGGGCTCGATATGGCATTGATCAACGTGATCGTGAATGATGGAGTCGTGCAGCTATGGGGGCTTGTTGGCTCCGGCACTGAGAAGAAGGCAGCGCAAGTTTCGGCGGAGAGCACTCCGGGCGTGAAGCGCGTCGAGAACAATCTCGGCCAAGCGCCAACCGTGGTATAGGCCTATGAAATGCGAGTTGCGCCGGCCGCGAGCAAAGGAGCACACAAAGGCAAGGCAGTGCCCCTCTCGTCAGCTAAAATCTCGCCACAGAACTGCTCTAGACTAAGCTCCCCCGGCGCCTCCAGAGCCTCCTCGTCTACAGGAAGGCGATTGCCGAGTTCGTCTTCCATGTGCACTCGGAGGACCCAATAATCCGCGCGGTGCTCGGGAACGAACTCAAGCGATCCGACCGCGGTCACTTCTTCGACGTCGGTCTCCTCGGAGCCGCCCTCAGTTGGGACGAGAGTTTTGTCCGTGACATACTCGCACAAGGCATTTGTTAGCAGCCCAGATCCGCACCGCTCGAAGGCCTGCTGAACCAGGTCCATCGATTCCCGTGTCCTCATGTTCTTTCGCATAACGCAATTCACCAATGACTTGGCTCAAAGCGGCGCGAGCCATCTGCGGATCCGGTCAACGCTACTAGACCTGCCAATCATTCACGTGTTCGTGGAGGGCAGAGATCAAGGCTTCTTTGAGTAGTTCGACGGCCCGAGACCCCTCTTCGGAGAGCTCCGTGCCCAACCCGATATCGGCAGGTTGGATGGCCAGGACCACCAGGCGTGCCTGGGTCCTGGCCCTCAAGAAATCTGCGGTGGTTTGCAGCGAAAGGGCATGGGTGGAGACGTCAGAGGGACCAACGAGTTCCGGCTCGAGGATATTCAGCTCTCCCGGCGCCCCGCCAAAATCGACCGCGTCGAGAATGAGAATGGTATCCGGACGCGATCGCGCGACCATTTCGAGATAGTTCTCGGGGACCGCGCCAGCATCGATCACATGCACATTGGTTTGCCCTTCAAGCTGCTCGGCCAATAATGAGCCAACCCCGTCGTCGCGTCGAAAACGATTGCCTACCCCCAGCACGACAACGCGACCCTTCATAAGGCTTTTCAAGCGTGAGAGAAACATAGCCTCCACAGCTTCGTCCCGTTTCCCAGGTGCTAAGATGTTTTCCTTTAGATGGCTCATCCTCAGCTTGGCCCAGCTCCGCCGCGCCATCTAGACGGCAAAAGCGGTCTTGCGCCGGCACTTGGGGCACTGGAGGGCCAGTCGATCGCCCCGTCGTACCTCCTCGCCTTCTCCTTTGACCCCCTGATCGACCAAACCAAGGTTCCGGCCGACAACCATCATCAGCGTCGGATTGGCGAAGGCCAGCGGGCCCAGCCGCTGGACCAGCCAGCGAATTTGGTCCACTGGCGCGAGCACCGACCCGCATAACTCGCAGAGGAGCAGATCTTTCTCGACGCGCTCTTCGAAGTCCTCTGGAGAGAAACCAACGCAATCATATTCGTTGCTGAGTTTGATTCCCTGCTGCGTCGGACAGTAGCGTTCGCACTGTCCGCACCAGATGCACGCGTCGAGATGCTGGACCAAACGGCGCTTCGGCGGCGTCGACTCGAGGTCATCGATCACATCGATACACTTGGGAGGGCAGACTTCAGCGCAGGCACCGCAGCCGATGCAGCCCGGTTCGTCGAATCTCGGCCGACCTCGGAAGCCCTCCACCGGTTGAAACGCTTCGCGCGGAAATTTCGTCGTGAAGGGCGGTGAAAGAACCGCCCGTATGGCCTGAGCGAGTATCCGGGGCTGCAGGAAACTCGGCAGTCTCATTGCTTCTCCTCTGTCCGGCGGCGAACCGGAAAATCCTCCTCGTAGTGATCCACGACACTCCCTTCCCATTGTTCGATGCCCGATCGATGAGCTGCACGGGCGAGGGCGTGGGCGGCTGTCGGCGATGTGATCAGGACGAAGGCGATGCAGATGATTCCCTTAACCGTACCCGGCAGCGAATCGAGCAGGATCAGACTGCCCACCAGGATGAAACAGGTGCCGACCGTCACGCACTTCGTGGAGGCCTGAAGGCGGTTGTAGACGTCCGGGAAGCGCACCAGTCCAATACATCCGAAGATGTCGAACAAGATTCCGATCGCGATGATCGTCCCGCCTAGGATCTCAGTCATGCAACCCCTTCCCGACCAGGTATTTCGCCAAGGCCAAGGTCCCAACAAAGCTGATCAGGGCCCAGACGATCGCCACATTCAGCAGGTACTCCTTGCCCAAGGCCGCGGTGAGAATACCGACGAACCCCACCATGACCGTGCCGAGGATGTCGATCGCCACCAAGCGATCCGGTGCCGTCGGACCGCGAGCGATGCGATACAAGCACAGGGCACAACAGACCAGCAGTCCCGCCACGAATGTCGAGTAAAGCGCTCCAAAAACAGTCATAATTGCCCACCTGCTGGTTTACTCGAGTATCTTCTGGATAAACCATTCGAAACGACCGAGGATCCGCTTCGCAGTTTCCTCTTCCTCCAAAGTCAGAACATTGATCCAGTGCACATAGAAGGTCCCATCTTCCGCGATGTCGACCGTCATTGTGCCTGGCGTGAGCGTGATGCTGTTGGCCAAAGCCGTCCGTGCCGATGCAGAACGAAGCTTCGAAGTCGCCCTTACGATGCCCGGGCGGATAGGCATGGCGGGGTGCAGCACGCGGTACGCCACATCGAGGTTCGCCTTGATGACGTAGTAGCCGAAAACAAGAAGGTAGACCGCTGCCCAGAAGTAGCGCACCGGATCGATCAGGCGACCGAAGCGCTCCGTGACGATCTGTCGCGCCACCAGGGCCACTAAGCCGGCAACGATCAGGCCGGCTGAAATGTCACCCCAAAGCAGACGGCCATCGGACGGCGAAACGGGCCAGACCAACAGGATCCAAAAGACATATGCAAAAGCAAACAGCACCATGCCCTTGGCGAAGCGATGATCGGCCATCGCAGCTCCCGAGATGTTATCGGGTTTGGCGCCGGAGAGCGTTTGGGACTTCTGCTCCTTGGGGCTTTGTTCGACGATCCTGGGCATCTGTTCTTCCACCGGACTCGACACCTGGTTTCCGCTAAAGGTCGAAGGTCCCGCCGAGGAGGGCCTGCGCCGCTGGCCCTATCAGGATCGGATCGCCTAGGCCGCCTATCACCAGCACCGAAAGCGCCATGCATCCGATCGCCAGGACGACCATCGCCGTCGCCATCAGACGAGGCTCAGCCAGTGGGGCCGTCGACACCGGCGACGCACCAAAGAACGCATATCGCTGCGCCTTGAGCTGGTATCCCAGGGTAACGACACTGACGCCGACGGCCACTGCGGCCAGGACATAGAATCCGCTTTGGACGCAAGCCACCACGATGATCAGCTTGCTCCAGAATCCGTTCAACGGGGGGATACCCGCAATCGACATGGACGCCACCATAGAGGTCGCCCCGGTTACCGGCATTACCCGGTTCAGGCCACCTAGCCGCTTCAGGTCTCGATCGCCGGTGGCGTACTCCACGGCACCGGCATTGAGAAACAGCAGCGATTTGAACATCGAATGATTGACCAGATGATAGAGCGCGCCGACCACGCCGAGCGGTGTGCCGAGACCGAGTCCCAGCACGATGTATCCGACCTGACTGATGCTGCTGTAGGCAAAGAGACGCTTCATATCCCACTGGCCCGTGGCTAGGAGCCCCCCGACGACCATGGAGATCACACCCAGCCATCGAAGCAACCCGAGCACGCCTTCGTCGGCTCCGAAGACGTTGTAGATCAGGCGCGCCACGACGTAGATTCCAATCGCCTTGATGAGTACGCCGGAGAGCATGGCAGAGACCGGCGCGGGCGCAGAAGGATGGGCATCGGGCAGCCAGGCATGGAAAGGCACGAGCGCGGCCTTCATGCTGAAGCCGCAGATGAACAGCGCGATCGCAAAGAGGAGCGACGGGTCCATGCCGCTGTCCGACGTGCGGCTCGCGATATGGGCCATGTTCAAGGTGCCGGTAACGCCATACACCAGTGCCACCCCGATCAGGATGAAGCTGGATGCCAGCGTCCCCAGTATGGCGTATTTGAAGGAGGCTTCGAGTTCTTCGTGCTGACAGCCGAAGGCGACCAGGGCATACGAGGCCACTGCCGCGATCTCCATCATGACATAGAGGTTGAAGAGGTCGCCGGCCAGGATGACGCCGTTCATTCCCGCCACCAAGAAAAGGAACAGGCAGTAGAAACGCCGCTTGTCCGTGTACCGCTGCATGTAGTCGACCGAATAAATGCCGGCGGCTAACCCGACCAGATTGACGGCGATCAGCAGCAAGGACGCGAGCGGATCGAGTCGCAGGTCGATCCCGATCGGTGTGGGCCATGCTCCCACGTGGTACAAGGCCTCCTCGCCAACGCTGGCGAAGGCCAGGATCGTGAGGCCGACCATGGTGGCGTTGGCCAAGCAGTCGGACACGATCGGCCGCCCACGCGCGACCAGCGGGAGTATGAAGGCCACTGCCAAGGGTATGGCTATGAGCAGGGGAATCAGCAATTCACTGACTGTCCTTGTATCTCAGATACTTGGCCTATCCTCGCAGCCTTGTCATCTCGCCGACATCGAAAGTCCCGTAGCGCTCATAAAGCCGGACACACAGAGCCACCAAAAGCGCGAGAACACCCAAACCGATGACGATGGATGTGAGCACGAGGGCCTGTGGAAGTGGATCCACCGCGGCTCCCGAAAAAACCGTTGGCGTAGCTCCTGGATCCATGATGGGCGGCGTCCCTTCGCTTCGGTAGCCAATAAGAATCAGAAGCAGGTGGACGCCGTGCTGCATGATCAGGAGGCTAATCACGATCTTGACCGTATTCCGGTTCGCGATGACGCCGTAGAGCCCGACGAGGATCAACAGGAAGCACAAGAGATAGATCATAGGTCCTCCTCTTCCTCCTCGCTGCTACTGGGGAGGATCTGAAAGGCGGCCAGCACCGTGAACGCCAGAAACAGTGAACTGGCCACTTTCAATCCAAGGCCGATGTTCGCGATGGGCATGATCCCCCCACTGAACAGCGTGAAACGCGCCCGCTCCGATGTGCCGATGAAATTCTCGAGGAAGGTACCGGTGGCCCAGATTGCGACCAAGGCGAGGGCCAGGAAAAGCAGAACGCCGATGCTATCCAGGGCTGATGCGGCTTTCTTGCTGAAGAAGCTCAGACCCTGCTCCTGTCCCCCTGCAAGGGTCAGCAGGATGAACCCGCAAGCGATGATGACGCCCCCGGCAAACCCCCCGCCAGGCGTAATGTGCCCGTAGAGTACGATGTAGATGCCGTAGGTCAGGATGATGCCGTTGAGCCAACGGGCCACAGTTCGGACAATTTCACCCATACCTTCGCCGGAGGAACGTTTCTTCATTCTTGTCTCGCTTCGTCTTGATCGGGAATAGTGGCCGCTCGCGCCTTCCGGCGAAGGATTGCGAGGGCGCCCAAGACAGCGCAGAACAGGACGGTCGCCTCACCGAGGGTGTCGTAGGCGCGGAAGTCGAGCAAAACCGCTGTCACGATATTCGGCGCCCCGGTACTGACCAGACCATACTGCAAGTACCTGCTAGAAGGGGCATCGGCGAACCTCTCCATCACCGAGCTGCCGAACTCCGGAAAGTCCGTAAATGCTTGGAATCCGAAGAGCCCGACGGCCGCGACGAACGTCGTCGCTGCAATCAGACCAAAGAACCGACGTCGGCCAACCGCCATTTTGGCGTCGCGGCCGATGGTCGCCCGAATCAAGATCACGAGGCCGATGACTTCGACGCCGATCTGTACGATGGCAACATCCGGCGCGCCCAGGAACAGAAAGGCAATCGTCAACAGAAACCCTACAGCACCGACGCTGACGACCGAGAACAACAAGCGCGAAGTCCCCACTGCGACAATCGCCGCGGCGATCATGAACAAAGTCAACACGGCAATAACTTCAATCATGTCTGGGGCCGATCTGGGTCATTGCGTAAAGCACCACCAGCAACCCGGCAATGAACCATGTCAGATAAACGGGCAGAGCACCGCTGTGCGCGCTGCGAAGCAGCGAGACGAAATAAGAAACGAATTTCGCGCCGACCTCGTATACGTCGAAGATCTGCGCCCGGGCCAGCTGGTAAAGGCGGCGCAAGCCAGGCAGCTTCTCGACCGCATCGTAGAAGTCAGTCCCGGTAACCTCCACGAATCGACCGCGGCCTCGTTTCTCGCCGCGTATGTATACCTCGTCGAGATGCTCGCCGCCGATGTAGGTCTCACAACGCCGAAGCCGACCGGCCGTCATTGTAGCTACGTACACGATTGCGCCCAGCCCGATCGCGGTCAGGATCATGACCGTCGCCAGACCCGACCACCAAACCCCAGACATCTCCGCGGTGACGGCAGGGAGTATGAGCCAGTTAAGGGCTGTCGAGTGCGCGAAGACGCCGAATAGGACACAAAGTGCGGCCAAGACGAGCGCGGGTAGAAGCATCTTCGGGCTGGCCTCGCGGAGGGATCGTCCGGCGATCTCGGGCGCGGGCTTACACAGGAAGACTGCGTGCAAGACCTTCACGAAACTGGCAAGCGTAAGAGCGGAACCGAGCATGGCGGACACCAGCCAGAGGATCCAGAGCGGGCTGCCGCTCTCGCCCTCCCCAATGATACCCTGATAGACCATCCATTTAGATGCGAAGCCGTTGAGTGGCGGAATTCCCGAGATCGAAAGCGCAGCCACCGCGAAAGCGGCAAAGGTAAGGGGCATCGACCTGCCGAGACCACCGAGTCGGTCGAGGTCGGTCGTTTCCGCGTTCTTCTCGACCGCACCGGCGCAGAGGAACAGGCAGCATTTGTAGATCGCGTGGTTGAGCATGTGGAACAGGCCACCGGCGATGCCGACTGGAACTCCGCTGCCGACTCCAAGGATCATGTAGCCGACCTGGCTGACAGCGTGATACGAGAGCAGTACCTTCAGATCGTGCTGAACCAGCGCCAACAGGACCGCAGCCAGGATGGTGATCGTCCCCAGGAGCATGAACATCGTGTGCATCGCCGAACTGAGCTCGAACAGATCCAGCACGCAACGCGCAAGAAGATAAATGCCCAGCAGCTTGTCGAGCGAGGCCGGCAGAAATGCTGTCACGGGGACGAGCGCCTTCGCCCCACAATCCGGAACCCAGGCGTGAAACGGCATAGCGCCGGCCTTGGCGAAAGCGGCACCAACGAACGTAAGAAACACGACATGAGCAGCCAGTCCCTCGATCGGGACCGCAGCGGCATCCATTCGGGTGGATCCGGACAGGTTCCAAACCAAAGCCACGCCGAGAACGAGCAATGCATCCATACCTCCGACGATCATCAGTGCCTTCCTTGCGGCTTCCGCGGCGCCGGGACCTGCAATTCCGATCATCAGGTAGAGGGTGAGCGCCAGAAAGCCCCAGAACACCAACAGCAAAAGCAGATCGTTGGCGAGAACCGCACCGCAGGCGACCCCCAGCGTCCACAGCAAATAGGCGAAATATTCGCGGTGCCGCTCGCGTCCCGTCATGTATTCCCAGGAATACAAGGCGATCAGGAAGCCGAAGACTGCGATGGCAAGCAGGACGAAAGCACTCAACCCGTCTACACGCAGCGAGAACCACGTGCCCAGCTCCAGGAGCTCGTCTCGATCTGAGAAGAGCGGCCACACGACGCCGACCGTCACGGCCGCCGACACCACTGCCACCAGGGCGCGGGTCCGCTGAGCGGCCCGAGGGATCAAGAGGCAAATCAGCCCGGCCAGCAAGGGGACCGTGACTGGCAGAAGCACCGGATGAACGATCAGCTCCATGCGTGCGCCCTTGCCATCATTCAAAGGGCAGCTGTGGCTCTTGCCAGCCCGTTTGTTTCTTCAAGTGCTCCGTTTTCTCTTGCGATAGGCGGATGAGGTCTCGGCCATCCCAGACCCGGTCGCCGCTCGTCCGGTCCACGGCGCTCGCCATGCGTTCGGTACAGCAGTAGCAAGGATCTACCGCTGCCAGGATGATCGTGGCGTCGGCCACAGTCGCGCCCAGAACCGTCACGGTATTTGTCGGCACATTCATGAAGCTGGGCGCCCGCACCTTGTGGCGGACCGGACGGTTGCTGCCATCGCTGCGGATATAGTGGAAGACCTCGCCGCGAGGCGCTTCGTAGTGGCCGATGCCTTCGCCCGGCTCAACGTTTGGAGGGTTGGAGTCAATCGGCCCATTTCGGGTTTTGAGTCTTTCCAGACACTGTTCGATGATCTTGATCGATTCGAACATTTCCAGAATTCGAACGACGGCCTTGTCGAAGACGTCGCCGTTGTCGCGGGTGATAACGTTCCAATCGACCAGACCGTAGGCGGCGTGTGGATGATCGCGGCGCACGTCGATGTCGACTCCGGAGGCTCGGGCGGTCGGGCCGAGCGCGCCAAACTCGATCGCCTGCTGTTTGGTCAAGACGCCGACCCCTTGGGTGCGCGCATGCAACAGCGGATCGTCCAAGACGGCGCCCCGGAACATATCGATGGGCCCTTTGAGCCCATCCAGCATCTTTCCGATCTCCGGGATACTTTCCGGCAGGATGTCCCGGCGGACGCCACCCGGCTTCATCATGCCGTAGTGATTTCGATTGCCGGTGATGAGCTCCAGGATATTGAGCAGGTCCTCGCGGAACCGCCACGCCCACATCCAGATCGTGTTGAAGCCCAGGAAATGCCCGGCCAGACCCAGCCAGAGCAAGTGCGAATGGAGGCGTTCCATTTCCGCAATCGTTGAACGGATGAATAACGCGCGCTCCGGCACTTCGATTTCGCCGGCCTCCTCGATCGCCTGCACGCAAGCGATCGGATGGGATGTCGAGCAAATTCCGCAGATGCGCTCGACCATGAATATCGTTTCCTCGAAGTCTTTGGACTCGGAAAGCTTCTCGATACCTCGGTGGTTGTAGCCAAGCTCGATATCCAGATGGACGACCTGTTCGCCTTCCACGTGCAACTTGAAGAACTCTGGCTCCTCTTGAAGAGCATGATACGGGCCGATTGGTATGATCGTTCGCTTGGTCACGGCCGCCTCACTCCTTGTAGTCCCGACGCAAGGGGTATTTCCCTTCGGGCCAATCGTCGCGCAGCAGCAAATGCCGCAGGTCCGGGTGATTGCGAAATCTGATGCCTAGCAACTCCCACATTTCCCGCTCGATCCATTCGGCCGCCGGGCAAAGGGGTGCGATAGACTCGATCTCAGGGTTTTCGCGGTTGAGCCGCGTACGCACGGTGACGACACACCCCAGCGAGTCCAGGGCCCAGTGGTACAGCACTTCGATGGCAGTGGGGGTGTCGACACCCGTCGCAATCTGAAACCGCGCCTGGAGATCCTGGAACATCAGTCGACTGGCCTCGGGCACGTCATTTGGCGACACATCAATGAACACCCGCTTCACCGATCTCTCCTCGAGGCCAAGAAGTCGGTCCTGAAGCGTTGCCTTTATGCGGCTGAGGACATCTTCACGGGTCACGCGGTTCTCCTTCCGACGCGGGCGCTACGCCTTGGCCGCCGTTGGCGCCGGCAGCATTGCCGGCTCGCTCTCCTTCGCTCGCGCCTTCGGCACGATCTCGCCGCTTCGCAGGCCATCAACGACCTTGAGCACCGCCGCGATGATGGCCTCCGGCTTGGGCGGACATCCCGGCAGGTATGCGTCGATTGGAATGTAGTTGCCGGGAGGGCCGTCCCAGTTGTAGGAGCCCTGAAAAATAATCCCAGTGCACGGACAACCTCCAATGGCGATTACCACCACCGGTCTCGGCGCCTCCTCGTAGAGCCGCTTGGCGCGGATGGCTGCCTTTTTGTTGAAGATGCCCGACAGGAGGATCAGATCCGCGTGGCGGATACTCCCAACCAGGACGATGCCGAAGCGCTCGAGGTCGTACTTCGGCGTCAGCGCGTCGAGGATCTCGATGTCGCAGTTGTTGCAGGCACTGCCGGCGAGATGAAACACGTTAAGGGATCGCGACAGGACCTGAGTAGCGAAGCTCATGATCTCACCATCCCATCCATGCCAGGGCGGCGGCGATCAGCGCCAGCGCGGTCATTGGTCCCCAGAACAAGCGCACGGCCTGGTCCGTTCGCAGTCTCGGGGTGGTGTTGCGCAAGACGACGATCACGGCGATCAGCGAGGCCCAGAGGCCGAATCCGAGTAGCTTGCCCGCCCATCCTCCGCTGACGATCGACCCGCCGAGGTACACCACGACCAGGAAGACCGGCAGGGTGAATAGCATCATTGCCCGCGTCAGCTTGAACATGGCCAGCGGCGGCCCAGAGTATTCGATGTAGGCACCGCCGCTGAGTTCGCCTTCCGCCTCAGGCATGTCGAAGGGCACGAGCGTCAACTTGGCTTGCGTGCATACGATGGCAACCAAAAGAGCCAACATCCCGGAGGGCAGCGCCACCGCCCCTGTTGCCGCCAAGAGATCTCCCAATCGGATGCTGTGGACCTGAATTACCGGCACCAGAACAGCCAGCACGAACGGCAACTCGTAGGCGATCATAAGCTTGATCTCTCGGCTGCCGCCGAGCGAGGCCAAAGGGTTGCGCGAGGCAAAGGCGCCCAGGATCACGGCCAGGGCGGGCATCACGAGCAGGTACAGAAGCACGATCAGGTCCCCGACGAAGGTGGCTTGCGGATGCAAGAGCGCGCGCCAAAGAATCGTCGAAGCCAAGGCGACCGCGGCCAAGCCGATCAGCGGCGCAAGCAGGAACAGTCCGATCGAGCCGCCGGCCGGAACGCAGGTGTCTTTGATGAGTAGCTTGCCGATATCGTAAAAGGGTTGAAAGAAGGGCGGACCCACTCGCATCTGCACCCGGGCCGTGACCTTTCGGTCGACCCAGCTGGTGATCAACCCGGCCGCGCCCGTGAACAGCAGGCCCGGGAAGATGAGAAACTCCAGCAGGGTGGCGGCGGTGTTCAGGGTGACTCCTCCCGCTTGATCCACTTGGGCGATCGCACGGCCAGGTGGTCATCGATGATGTGAAGCTGAGGCTCATCGGGATCCACTTCGCGATACGCAAGGGCCCCGAGACTGCAACTGCGCGCGCAGGGTGGCTCGGCTTCGATTGGGCCAAGACAGAAGTTGCAGGGCGTCACGTAGAACGGGACCATGTCGGGATAGATCGTCCCGAAGGGGCAGGCGTGCACACACAACTTGCAGCTCACGCAGCGCAGGTTATGCCGTTTCAACACGCCATCGCTCTGGCGCTCCAGGGCGTTGTAAGGACAGGCGTCGATGCAGCTTGGCTCCTCGCAGCGGCGGCAGATCAGCTGGAAAGTCGCCCGCTCGCGCAAAGCCAGGACACCATTATCGCTCGCACGGGGACGATAGAAGTAACTGCAGGTCACGCCACAGCGATCGCATTGATCGCAGATATCCAGATCGATGACCAAGCGCTTGCTCATGGGTTAAGCGTCCCAAAGTTGCGGGTTGGACTGAATCTCTTCGTAGGAGAAGACGGGTCCGTCCTTACAAACGTAGTATCGGCCAAGTCGGCAATGCCCGCACATGCCCACCCCGCAGCTCATGTTCCGCTCCAGAGACAGATAAATGTTCTCGGGACGGTAGCCGCGCTCCAGGAGCTTCAGCACGGTGAATTTCATCATCAACGGAGGACCGCACATCACAGCGACGCCGTCCTCCGGATTACAGTCGAGATTTTCCTCGGTCAGGATCGTCGGCAGCACGCCAACGTGGCCGTCCCACCGGGGATCGCCCACGTCTACGGTCAACATGACATCAAGGGCATCGCTCCGTCCCCATCCCCTCAGCGCGGCGTCGCGGAAGACGATGTCGTCGGGCGTCCGCGCGCCATAGCGAATGATCACGCGCTCGTAGGCGTCGAGGTCTTCCAATAGCGCCATGAGGAAGGCTCGCAAAGGGCCCACCCCACAGCCGCCACCGGCAATCAGGACCTCCCGCCCGCGGAAGTCGTCGATCGGATAGGGGCGACCCAAGGGCCCGCGGATGCCGACCTCCGAGCCCGGCCGCATCGCATGCAACTGCTCCGTGACGCGGCCGACTCGCATGATGGTGATGTCCATGCGCTCGGTGATTCGGGGCGAAGAGGACGGAGTGAAGGGCGCCTCGCCAACGCCAGGCACGAACAATTCGACGAACTGGCCGGCCTTGAAGGCCACCGGGTCCCTTGGGCGAATGGTAAACGTCTTGATCGAAGGGGTCTCGTCTTCTACCCGCTCAATCGTCGCTGGAACTGGCATGTATGGCGCCAGACTCATCGACTGCCCTCTTCAGCACTTTGCGGATGTCAATCTTGCCGATGCAGGCTTCCGTGCAGCGCCCGCATCCGTCGCAGGCGTAGCGTCCAACCACCTGCGGAAAGAAAATGAACTTCTTGTCGAAGCGATTGCGTAACCGCTGGGCTCGCCGCGGACGGGGATCGCCGCCGGCCGTACAGGCAAAGCTGGGAAACAGGCAGGAATCCCATTGTTTGCAGCGGGCGGGATTGCCGTGCCCATCGACACCGTCGACCAGAAAAAAGCAGTGGCAGGTGCAGCAGATGAAGTTGCATGCGCCGCACTCGACACAATCGGCGGCGAAGTCCTCCCAAAGGTCAGAGTCGAAGGCCTTCTCCACCGCCTGTCGGAAATCCGTCCCCAGCCTCAGCCCGGATGCTGCAGCGTTGTCCACGAGCTTGCCATACATCGTGTTGCGCTGGCTCTCGCGTGCCTCGAGCACGTCATCATCAGCCGGCTTCAGGTACCCCTCGGCTTCCCGAAGCAAATCGGCACCCCGATCCGTTCCGCTTTCCAGGACGTAGCCCTTCGGCGTCGGAGAAATGTTTATGTCGAAACCCTTCGTCGGATGCGGCTGCTCGCCGATCGCGGGACAGAAACATACGTCCAGGAACCCGGTACAATCACAGGATACCAGGATCGTTTTCTCGCGGGCTTCCGCATAGAGTGGATCCTGCATGTCTCGGTTCAAGAAGACCTGGTCGTGGATCTCTAGCCCGGAGAGATCGCAGTTCTTCACGCCAAACACGATGCGCTCGCTCAGCGGCTTGCCGGCCGCCGGATCTCTCCACGCACCGAGATACTCTCGCGGACGAAACAGCAAGGATTTCAGCGGCTCCACCGGTCGGTAGGCGCCCAGGGTGTGTCGTCCCGGATCCCAGGCGTCGGCCCTCACAAGCCGATAGCCTTCCTCCTCCTCGGTCAGGGCATACACGACACGGCTCTCGGTGAGGGCCGAGAGCGCGTCATCCACGCTGTAATCGTCGCGG
>JASJAL010000274.1 GCA_030067055.1 Kiloniellales bacterium
AAGAAGATCCTCGACAGCGCCGAGCTCGAGGATCTGGCCATCATCTGTCGCGCGATCGGATTCAAGCCCCTGGAGTTCGCGACCATCATCGCCTTGCTCCGGGGGGCGAAAGCGAAGAAGAGGGGTCTTTCCGCGACCGATCAGCTCAAAGCCTCGCTGGGCATCTTCGAGAGCATCGATCACGAATGCGCCCTGGGGCTTCTGGAACACATCCCCTGGCTGCCGCAGCGAGACTGGAGCTCGCTGAAGGGAGCCTAGGTAAATCAATTCCCACGCGGTCCAGAGTTTGGTTTCTTCCGAGTTGTGCGCACGCTCCGGGAGCTGATCAGTCACGCCAGGTTGAAGTGCCCGCTGATCGCCCGCAGCACGTTGTCGATGGCGATGGCCGCCAGGATCAGACCCATCAGACGGCCCGTGACGTTGGCGCCGCCGGCGCCGACTACTCTCTGGATCGGGCTGGCGACGAGAAAGAGCAGGAGCGTAGCGAACATGACGAACAGGGTGATGGCGGCCGTCACTAGTTGCTCGCCAACGTCATAGCGGTTGTTGTCGGTAAGGACGACGACGGCGAGCATCGCCCCGGGCGACGCGATGGCCGGTATGGCCAAGGGAAAGACGGCTGGATCTTTTGCGCATGACGCGTCCTCGCTCGCCGCTCCATAGAGCCTTGTGGGCTCAAAGATCATGGCCACGGCAAAGAGAAACAAGACCAGGCCTCCGGCGAGCTTGAACGAGGTCAGGGGGATCCGCAGTGCTTCGAGGAGAAGTTGTCCGGTGACGATCAGGAGCATGAGGACGATAGATGCCCAAATGACGGAACGGATCGCGATCTTGCGCTGTTCTCGGGTCGACATTTCTTTCGTGACGGTGAGGAAAACGGCGATCGTGCCGACGGGATTTACGACCGCCCAGATCATCACCAGGTCTTCGACGTGCGATACCCAATCGATTCCGTCCATGGCTCGCCTTTGTACCGCGTCTCATCGAGGTCCGGCTCGGCGGGCGCATTGGGGCGACTACCGAGTTCGATCTCTGGCGATGTAACTCTACTCTGTTTCTCCCTCCCGCAGCTTGCGGCGGATGATTTTGCCGGTCGCGGTCATCGGCAGGCCGTCGACGAAGGCGACCTCGCGCGGGTACTCGTGAGCGGCCAAGCGTGTCTTGACGAAGTCCTGGATTTCGGTGGCAAGGGACTCGTCCGGCGCGTATCCGGGCTTGAGCACGAGGAAAGCCTTGACCCTTTCGCCGCGCAGCGGATCGGGGACCCCGACCGCGGCGGCCAGGGCCACGGCCGGGTGCTTGATCAGGCAGTCTTCGATCTCGCCCGGCCCGATCCGGTAGCCGCCCGAGGAGATGACGTCGTCCTCCCGGCCCTGGAACCAGAAGTAGCCGTCCTCGTCCTGGCGGGCCGTATCGCCGGTCAGCAGCCAGTCGCCGGCGAACTTGGCATCGGTCGCGCCGGGGTTGCGCCAATACTCCAGGAACATAACCGGGTCGGGCCGTCGCACCGCGACAATGCCGGGCTCTCCGGACGGCAGCGGTCTGCCCTCCGAATCGACCACGGCCAGCTCGTGCCCTGGCACGGCGCGACCCATGGAGCCCTGGCGCACCGGGAGGATCCCGGCGCAGTTCGAGACGATCAGGTTGCACTCGGTCTGGCCGTAGAACTCGTTGATGGTCAGGCCGAAGGCCTCGCGGCCCCAGGCCAGGAGTTCCTCGCCCAAGGTTTCGCCCCCGCTGCCGATCGAGCGCAGGTCGTAAGGCCATCGCGCCCTCGGATCGGCCACGCCACGCATCATCTTCAGCGCGGTCGGCGGCATGAAGGTATTGCGTATGCCGAACTCGGCCAGGATCGCGAAAGCTTCCTCCGGGTCGAACTTAGGGAAGCGGTAGGCCAGCACCGGCACGCCGTGATGCAGAGAGGGCAAGAGCACGTCCAGCAGGCCGCCGATCCAGGCCCAGTCGGCCGGGGTCCAGAACAGGTCTCCGGGCTGCGGGAAGAGGTCCTGCGGCATCTCGACCCCCGGCAGGTGGCCGAGCAGGACCCGATGGGCGTGCAGCGCGCCCTTGGGCGGCCCCGTGGTGCCCGAGGTGTAGATGATCAATGCCGGGTCCTCGGCCGCGGTGTCGCAGGGCGCAAAGGCCTCCGAGGCGCGCGCCAGCTCGGCGTGGAAGTCCATGGCCGGGCCGCCGTCGATCGACAGCAGGGTTTCGAGCTCCGGCAGTCGGTCGCGCAAGGGCAGGACCTTTTCGAGGCCGGTCTGGTCGGTGACCAGGCCCCTGGCCCCGCTGTTTCCCAGCCGGTACTCCAGGGCCTCCGGACCGAAGAGCGTGAACAGCGGCACCGCGATGGCGCCCAGCTTGTAGGCCGCGATGTGGGCGATCGCGGTCTCGGGCGCCTGGGGCAGAAGGATTCCGACCCGGTCGCCGCGTCCGATACCTTGGGCGGCCAGGACGTTGGCTAGGCGGTTGCTCAGGCGCTTGAGTTCGAGGAAGCCGTAGCGGCGGACCGCGCCGTCCGCCTGCTTGTGGATCAGGGCGGTGCGGTCGGGCTCCTCCGCCCATTTATCGCAGACGTCGACGCCGATGTTGTAGCGCGCCGGGACCTGCCAGCGGAACCGGGCGCGGAGGTCCTCGTAGCTGTCGGCGCTGGGCAGCATGCGTGCGAACCTCTATCCCTCGCAAAGGCTCCGAATTGTCGGGCCGGCGGCAAATGACGCCTTGCCTCGCCTCGCCCGCTGATGTTTAGAGAAGGCGGGCAGGGTGGCGCAAGCAAAGCAGGGAGAGCGATGTTCGTTTCCGACCTTCTGAAAGACAAGCGTGTCCTGGTCACGGGCGGCGGCACCGGGCTCGGCAAGTCCATGGCCCAGCGTTTCCTCGAACTGGGTGCGCGGGTGAGCCTCTTGGGCCGTCGCGAGGAGGTCCTGACCGAGACCAAGGCCGAGTTCGACCGCGGTTTCGAGGGGCGGACCGCGATCGCATCCTGCGACATCCGCGACCCGGAGGCGGTCGAGGCGACGGTCGAGAAGCTCTGGGCCGAGCAGGGTGGGCTCGATGCCCTGGTCAACAACGCCGCCGGCAACATCCTCGCGCCCAGCGAGACCCTCTCGCACCGGGCGGTGGACGCGGTCCTCGGCATCGTGCTCCACGGTAGCGCTTACATGACCCTGGCCTGCGGGCGTCGCTGGCTCGAAAGCGGCATGGCCGGCAACGTGCTCAGCATCGTCACCACCTACGCCTGGACCGGTTCCGGCTACGTCCTGCCCTCCGCCATGGGTAAGGCCGGGGTCCTGGCCATGACCCGCAGCCTGGCCGTGGAGTGGGGTGGTCGCGGAATCCGCCTCAACGCCATCGCACCTGGACCATTCCCGACCGAAGGTGCCTGGTCGCGCCTGGTTCCAAATGAAGAGATCGAGAAGACCTGGCTCGACCGTGTGCCCCTGGGACGGGTCGGTCGGCACGAGGAACTCAACGATCTGGCCACCTACCTGCTCGCTGAACAGTCCGGCTACATCAACGGCGAGGTCGTGACCATCGACGGCGGAGAATGGCTGAAGGGCGCCGGCCAGTTTTCGATCATGGATCAGCTCAGCGACGAGGAGTGGGCGGCTTTCCGTCCGAAGAAGGGATAGTCGTCGCAGCAATGGCGACCCCGCCACGCCGTATTCTAGTCGCGATCTGCGCTTGCGCTCTGTTGGTGCTGGTCGCCTGCCAGGCCTCCGAGCAGCGCCGGGAGCGGATCTACCGCTTTGTTGACGAGATCTCCTTCGGCGGCCCGCTGGACCCGGTGGCCAGACGCGATTCCCGCCTGGCGCGCTGGGCGGAACCCTTGCAGGTCGCCTTCATAGAGGGCGAAACGCCCGAACTGATCATCCTGGTTGAGGAGCATCTGGCAATCTTCACCCGCCTGACCGGCGTGCCCGTCAGATACCTCGAGGACGAAGATGACGCCAACGTCACAGTGAGCTTCAAGTCCGATCCCGATTTCCTGGCCAACCGGGAGTACGTGCCCTGCTACGTGGGACTGCGCTCGAGAGGCAAGGAACTGCGCCAGGCCAACATCGAGATCAGCGTGGCCGATCCCGAGCGAATCGAGCGTTGCGTCGCACACGAGCTGATGCACAGTTTCGGGTTTCGCTACCACTCCGGAGTCGTGCGCTCGATCCTGTCGCCGGCCCACGATCAGGAGACCTTCAGCCGGTGGGATGAACTTGCCTTGCGAATCCTTTATCATCCCACGGTTGAAGCCGGAATGACCCGGGAGCAGGCGGCGCCGGTCTTCCGGCGCTTGATCGCGGAGCTTCTGGAGGCGTCATGATCCGCCGGTGGGCCGGCAGGCTTCTCCTACCTGCTTTCATGGTCGCCGGGATCTCGGCCTGCGCCGAAGATCTGGGCAGGGAGTGGCAGGCGCTGGATGCCGAGGAAAGCACGATCGTTTTTCGGGCTCCGGGACTGGAGACCCAGAAGGTCAGGTTCATGCGTTCCTACAACGACCGGCAGTCTCTCGTCGTGGAAAACGCGATTTGGGTCGGGCCGGGCGCGCGCCACGCAAAGGCGATGGTGCAGTACTTCCGGACCAGTCCAGGGTACCATTTCCGACGCGATCTGGACCCGCAGGACTTCGTCGAAAGCGCCAACAGCTTCAAGGATAAGGCGGTGACCGTCGGGCCTCCGAAGTCGGAGGTCAATGGGCTGGGCCGGATCAGCCATCGAAGTTTCGACTTCGACGACGTCCATTGCGTGATGTTCCAGCAACTCTGGGGCGCCAGCGAAGGGGCGGGTGACCAGCAGCTCGTCGGCTACTTCTGCGCGGATCCCGGACAGCCGCTGGATGACGGCGCCATCAAGCAGGTCGTCAGGTCGATCGACATCAGGTAGTGCGCGCCTCTGGGCCGCAATGCAGCCTCTGGTGTCGAATTGCGCGGCTCCGGCGCCGGAGATAGATTGTCGGCGGGATCCGAAAAGCGAAAGCCGCCATGCCCGACAGCGCCAACGTTCAATACCTGCACTCGACCTGCCCGCACGATTGCCCCAGCACCTGCGCGCTCGAGGTCGAGCGGCTTTCGCCGACCCGTATCGGCAAGGTCCGCGGCGCCCGCGACAATCCCTACACGGCGGGCGTGATCTGCGCCAAGGTCGCCCGCTACGCCGAGCGGGTCCATCA
>JASJAL010000275.1 GCA_030067055.1 Kiloniellales bacterium
GGCCGCCACGTCGTCGATGGATAGGCCGTAGCTGGCCAGCCGCAGGGGCTGGACCACAATCCGCAGCACCTCCTCCTGGTGGCCGAAGAGTTCGACCGTCGCAACGCCCGGGATCGCCGAGAGCTCGGTCGCGACCTCGTCCTCGGCAAGCCGGGTCAGGGCTTCTTGGGTCAGACGGTCGCTGACCAGTGCGATACGGATGATCGGCGAAGCGTCGGCGTCCGCCTTTACGATTGTGATATCCTCGACCCCTTCCGGCAGATCGCGCTCAATCGCGGCGACAGCCTCGCGGATGTCGTTGGCTGCGGTGTCGAGGTCGACGCGCGGCACGAATTCGGCCCGCAACCGCGCGTTGTTCTCCTCGCTGGCCGCGTTGATCGTCTTCACGCCGGAGACCCGGGCCACGGCGCCTTCGATGACGCTGGTGACCTCCGCGTCCATGGTCTCGGGCGAGGCGCCGTCGAAGAAGGCGCGCACCGTGACGACTGGACGGTCGACATCCGGCAACTCGCGGACCTCGACCCCGAGCATGGCGCCCAGCCCGGCGACGATGATCAGCAGGTTCAGGACCACGATCAGCGTCGGGCGCCGCACCGCCAGCGCAGGCAGTTCGCTCGATCGCGCCATCAGGCGGGGTCCTTCTCGCCGCTCGGGCGCGGAGCGCCGTTCCGCTCCTCGGCGAAGGGACGCGGCTCCACCGCCTGGCCATCGCGCAGGCCCTGCACGCCCTCGACCACGATCAGGTCGCCAGCCTCCAGCGGCCCCTCGACCAGCACCCGGCCGCGGTTGCGGCGCACCATAGTGATGAAGACTTTCTCCGCACGGCCGTCGCGGACCCGCCAGAGGTAGGCGCCGTCCCGGCTCCAAAGTACCGAGACCTCGGGCACGCTCGGATACTGGGCGCCGGTGAAATCCAGCCGGACGTCGAATGAGGTGCCCGGCCGGATCGACTCCTCGGGGTTGGCGATGCGTGCTTCCACGCGCAAGCTCCGGGTGAGCGGATCGATCCGGCTGTCCAGAGCCGAGATCGTGCCGCGCAGCTCCCGGTCGGCCAGGCTCCAGGGCCGCACGGCGATCGGATTGCCCTGACCGAGCCGCCCGGCATAGTCCTCGGGGACGGTGAACTTGACCTGGATAACGGACCGGTCGTCCAGGGTCGCGACCAGGGTTTCGTCGGTCACGCGGTCACCGGGATCGATATCTGTCAGGCCGATGACCCCGTCGAATGGCGCGTAAAGGGTCCGATCCCGGAGCGCCGCCTCGGCCTGAGCCAAGCGCAAGCTGGCGCTCTCCAGCTCCGCATTTGCTGTCTGCAAGGTCACGGTCGAGACGTTGCCCGAGCGGGCCAGCTTTTCGTAGCGCTTCACCAGGCGCCGCGCTTCGGTCTCGGTGACCTGCGCCAGTCGGACCGCCAGGCGCTCGTCCTCGTCGTCCAGACGCAGCAGCGGCGCGCCCTTCTCGACCCTCTGCTCGGCCTTGAAGAGGACCTCGACCACCTCGCCCGTGACTTGCGGGTAGAGTGCAGCGGACCTAAGGGCCTCACCGGTGCCGACCACCCGCAGGGTCACCCGATCAGCGGCCAGGGACAGGGCCTCGACCTGGACCAGGGTCGCAGCGGACCGCTTGCCATTCGGCTCGCGCGACTCCGCCGACTCGCCGCCGAGTGAGAGCCAGAGCCACCCGGCCGCCACCAGGGCCGCCAAGAGCGCGGAAAGGCCAATCTGCAATCGCAACGCCATGTTCTGGGTGCGGTCCGTTTCAGGGGCGGTGCCTCGCCTTACCAGGCGCCTGACTTCAGCAGTATATCGCAGAAGTCAGTAGTCGAAGCATCCATTCGGACCCGAAGGCCCCGAATCTCCGCCCCGCTCCGAAGGGCCATGTAGCGACTACGAAGGACCCGCCATTCGGCCTCCCTTCCTGTCGGGGCATGGCTGAGCTCTGGCAAACTTCCTTTGCCCGGAGGTAGATCGAAACCCGAAGAGGTCGCGGCTGGGGCGCGGCCCAGACGGCTGCCCAAGAGCCGAACGGACTGCTATGTAGTCTTGATGTCTGAACATCCAAGAGAAGGAAGAAGGCCCGAAACATGACCGCAGGCCCCCGACCGATCGAAAGCGGCGATCTCGACTGGGTCCTGGCCTTGAACCGAGACCACGAGACCGAGCTCTCGCCACTCACCCGGCTCCGGCTGGAGGAACTGGTGGACGTGGCCTTCTACGCCAAGGCGCTCGACCCGCAGGCGGCCTTCCTGCTCGCCTTCGACCAGGGCGCTCCCTACGACAGCCCCAACTTCCTCTGGTTCCGAGACCGCATCGCACGCTTCGTTTACGTCGACCGGATCACGGTCTCCACGGATCAGCGCGGCCGGGGCCACGCGCGGACATTGTACGACGACCTCTTCGCTTCGGCCTTGGCGCAGGGCCACGAGCGCATCGTCTGCGAGGTCAACTCGGATCCGCCCAATCCCGGCTCCGATGCCTTTCATGCCGCCCTGGGCTTCCGCGAGGTCGGCCGGGCCCAGCTCGCCGACCGCGGCAAGTCGGTGCGCTATCTGGAGCGTGCGCTCAAGTAAAGAGCTGGGCGACACCGGCGATGTTGTCGCCGCCGAAGCCCTGCGCCTTGGCATGTGCATAGATCCCGCGCACGGCCGCGGCGGTCGGCATCTCGGCACCTGCGGCACTGGCGGCGTCGGCGACGTAGCCGAAGTCCTTCTCGACCAAGTCGATCGGGAACATCGGGGCGAAGTTCCCGGTCAGCATCAGGCCGGCCGCACCCTTGGCCGCCGGGCTCGCGACCGGTGTCTCGGCCAGGACCGCCGCTGTAGACTCGGCATCGAGACCGGCCTTCCGGAAAAGCCCCAAGATCTCCGCCACGGCGGCGACCTGGATCCCGAACAAGGCATTGACCGCCAGCTTGACCACCGCGGCATTTCCGGACGCGCCGACGTGGTGCAGGGCCCCGCCCAGGCACTCCAGCACTGGGCGTGCTGCCGCTACGACTTCAGCCTCGCCGCCGAGGAAGTAGATCAGCTGCCCGGCCTCGGCCTGGGGGCGCGAGCCGGCCACAGGCGCCTCGAGGAAGCGGCCCCTGGCTGCGGCCACCGCCGGCGCTAGGTCGCGGACCCAGCCTGGCGTCAGCGTGCTCGACTCGATGGCAAGGGCGCCCTCACCCAGGCCGCCAAGGGCTCCGGTTTCTGGGTTCAGCCAGACATCCCGGGAGGCCGCGTCGTCGCGGAGCATGGCAATTACCACCTCGGCTCCTGCCACCGCCTCGCGGGGTGTGGTGGCGGGCCGGGCGCCCTGGGCTTCCAGCGCCGCGCCGCGCTCGGGCGTGCGGTTTTGGATGTTCACCTCGTGGCCGGCTGCCAACAGGCGGGCCGCCATTCGCGATCCCATGGCGCCAAGGCCCAATACGGCGATGCGGGTCATCGGGGTCTCCTCCTCGTTCTCGAAACCAATGAGCCGGCAAGCTACTTTCTTGCGGAGAAGGCATAAACAGGCTGCAATACATAACTTTCGTGCATAAACTGCACGAATGGACCTTTCATCCCTGCAGATCTTCGCCGAGGTGATGCGCCGTGGCAGCTTCGCGGCGGTGGCGCGGGACCGCGACGTCTCGCCCTCGGCGATCTCCCGCAGCGTGGCTGCCCTGGAAGCCGAACTCGGGCTCAGACTGTTTCAGAGAACGACCCGCCGCCTGGCGCCGACCGAAACCGGCGCGCTTTACTTCGCCCGGATAGAGCCCCTGCTCGGAGAGCTGGAGCAGGCGCGGCAGGCCGCCATCGACGTCAGCGAGGAGCCGAGCGGCACCCTACGAGTCACTGCCTCCGTGGCTTTCGGCCAAGTTTGCCTGGTGCCGCTGTTACCCGAGCTGCACCGCCGCTACCCGGAACTGGCCTTGGAGCTCTTGTTGAGCGACAGCAACCTGGACATGGTCGCCGAGCGCATAGACGTCGCACTGCGCTTGGCGCCGAGGATGGACAGTGGACTGATAGGACTTCGGCTCTTTGACACCCACTACCGGGTCTGTGCCAGCCCGGACTACCTGGCACGGACGGGCGAGATCGGCGCCCCCCAGGACTTGAGCGAGCTGTCCTGCCTGGTCTTCGCCCTGCCCGGCTACCGTTCCCGCTGGATCTTTCTCGACCGCGCCGGCGAGCGCACCGAGGTTCAGATCGATGGCCGCTTTGTGATCTCTTCAGCCTTGGGCCTGCGTGACTGCGCCCTGAATGGCCTCGGCCCTGCGCTCTTGGCGAACTGGCTGATCGACGACGACATCGCCGCGGGCAAGCTGGTCGACCTCTACCCGCACCACCGGGTCACCGCCACCGACTTCGACACCGCCGCCTGGCTGCTCTATCCGAGCCGTGCCTACCTACCGCTCAAGGTCCGCGCTTTCATCGATTTCTTGAAGCCCCGGCTCCACCCGGCCGAAGTCAGCGCACCCGGACAGTGATGGTCCGACTTGCGATCACGTCCCGGTATCGAGTCCCGCGCCCTCGGTAGTCATAGATCGTGATCTGGCCCCGGCCGCGGCGGTCGGCACAGACCCGCACACCGGTGGTCGCAGAATTGGCGAGGCGACGCTGAAAGACGACCCGTTCGCAGACATGGTCGAAAACCGTCAATTGAACCGCGCCGAAGCTCATGTTCCGGATCGACACGGTCAGCATCTGCTGAGCTGCAACCGGCGCGCTATTGAGCACGCCGAGCGCCAGTAGCACCCCCAACGCCAGTCCCAATCCACGAAGCCGCCGCAACGATCGGGCCCTCCATCGCGTGAAGTCTGTTTCCCCAGAGCTTCAGGATTGACCGCTTCGCCCACGACTTCAAGCCACGCTTTATCAAATCAGAGGTCCTTGCACAGCCTCAGCGCATCGTAGATCGCGGCGTGGATGTTGCGGCTCGAGACCGCGTCGCCAATGCGGAACAGCTGGAACCGACCCTCGGGGTTGCTGGCGACCTCTTGCGGACGGCCGGCGATCAGCGCCTGGTAGTCGACCTCACCGCGGTTGCGCGAGCCTTCCTTCAAAGCGAAATAGAGTTCGTCCAGCGGCAGGGTGCCGTGCTCGACCACCGCCTGGTCGACCAGGCGTTCCTCGGCCCAGTCGCCGTAGTCGCTGCCGACGCGGGCGGCCAGCTTGTTGCCCTCGCGCCGCAGGCTCAG
>JASJAL010000276.1 GCA_030067055.1 Kiloniellales bacterium
CTGGGCCTGGCCGAGGACGGGGTCGGCTGGGCGCTCGACGACAACAACCGGAGCCTGGTCTCGGCGGACATGGAGTCCGCCCTGGGCGCGGCCCGCAAGGCCATCGTCGCCGGCGACATCAAGGTCGCGGACTACACCGCCGGCAACAGCTGCGACTACTGAGCGGCGTGCCGTGACCACGACGGCCTCCGACGCGGCACCGGCCGGGAAGTCGACCGGCCGGGCCGCGGCTGAGGGTATGGCGGTCGAACTGGTCGGCGTCGACAAGCGCTTCGGGGCGGTCCACGCCAACCGCCATATCGACATGACCATCGAAGCCGGGTCGATCCACGGCATCGTCGGCGAGAACGGCGCCGGCAAGTCGACCCTGATGAAGATTCTCTACGGCTTCTACCAGGCCGACGCCGGCGAGATCCGGGTCAAAGGCAAGCCGGTGCGGATCCGCGAGCCGCGCGATGCTATCGGCGCCGGGATCGGCATGGTCCACCAGCACTTCATGCTGGTCGACACCTTCACCGTGCTGGAGAACCTGATTCTCGGCGCCGAGGATCAGTTCTGGGTCCGCCCCAGCCTGGATCAAGCCCGCGACGAGCTGATCGCGATCGAGCGCGACTATGGCCTCGACGTGCCGCCGGACGCCTTGGTCGCCGATCTTCCGGTCGGCCTGCAGCAGCGGGTCGAGATCCTGAAGATCCTGTTCCGCGGCGCCGAGACCATCATCCTCGACGAACCGACCGCGGTCCTGACCCCGCAGGAAACCGACGAGCTCTTCAAGATCCTCCGGCGCCTCAAGGCCGAAGGCAAGACGGTGGTCCTGATCACCCACAAGCTGCAGGAGATCATGGCGGTCACCGACGCGGTCACGGTGATGCGCGACGGCGCTGTGGTCGGCAGGGTCGATACGGCCAAGACCAGCCGCGAGCAGCTGGCCGAGATGATGGTCGGCCGCAAGGTCCTGCTGCGGGTCGACAAGACGGCGGCAAAGCCGGGCGAAGCGGTGCTAACGGTCGCGGGCCTGACGGTGACCGACGAGGCCCAGCAGCCAAAGGTGCTGGACCTCAGCCTCGAGGTGCGAGCCGGCGAGATCCTCGGCGTCGCCGGGGTTTCCGGCAACGGCCAGACCGAGTTGATCGAGGCCCTGGTCGGGTTGCGCGGCTTCACCGACGGCGAGGTCAAGCTGAAGGGCCGGAGCATCCTCTCGGGCTATCAGTCGACCCATCCGAGGGAGCTGCGGCATCTGGGCCTGGGCCATGTGCCCGAGGACCGGCTGCGCATGGGCGTCATCGTCGGCTTCGATGCCAGCGAGACCGCGATCCTCGGCTATCACGACGATCCTGCCTACAACGGCCGCCTGCTGAGCGAGCGGCCCAAGATCGTCGCGCACTGCGAGAGCCTGATGCAGGCCTTCGACGTTCGCCCGCCAGCGCCCCTGCTGCGGACCGGCTCCTTCTCGGGCGGCAACCAGCAGAAGCTGGTGCTGGCCCGCGAGATCGAGCGCGACCCGGCGCTGTTGCTGGTCGGGCAGCCGACCCGCGGGGTCGACATCGGCGCCATCGAGTTCATACACCGGCGGCTGATCGAGATGCGCGACGCCGGAAAAGCGATCCTGCTGGTCTCGGCCGAGCTGGAGGAGATTCTCGCCCTGGCCGACCGGATCGTGGTCATGCACGAGGGCAGGATCGTCGGCGAGATGCCGACCGCCGAGGCCGACCGGCAGAAGATCGGCCTGCTGATGGCTGGGATCATGGAGGACGCGGCGTGACCGTGGACGGTCTGCCGCGCTGGGTCGACCTGGCGCTGATCCCGCTGGTCAACCTCTTGGTCGCCCTGCTGCTGGCGGGCGTGGTCGTGCTGCTGGTCGGCGAGAACCCCTGGGAAGCGCTCAAGGCCCTGGTCTGGGGTGCCTTCGGGTCCTGGGACCAGATCGGCTACACCCTCTTCTACACCACCAGCCTGATCTTCACCGGTCTAGCCGTAGCCGTCGCCTTCCACTGCGGCCTGTTCAACATCGGCGGCGAGGGCCAGGCCCTGATCGGCGGCCTGGGCGTGGCCCTGGTCTGTCTCGCCCTGGGCGACCTGCCCTGGCCACTGCTGCTGCCGCTGGCGGTCCTGGGCGCCATGCTCTTCGGCGGCTTCTGGGCCTTCGTGCCCGGGTACCTCCAGGCCGAGCGCGGCAGCCACACCGTGATCACGACGATCATGTTCAACTTTCTGGCGGCGATCCTGCTCAACTACCTGCTGGTCGAAGTCCTGATCGAGCCGGGCCAACAGGTGCCGCAGACCGCGCGCTTCGCCGAGGCCGGACACCTGCCCTATGCCCACGAGGTTCTGCGCTTCCTGGGCGTGCGGACTGGCCCATCCCCGCTCAACGTCACCTTCCTGCTCGCCCTGGCCGCAGCCGGTCTCGTCTGGCTCTTCCTCTGGCGCAGCCGATGGGGCTACGAGCTGCGCTGCACCGGGGCTAACGAGCAGGCCGCGCGCTACGGCGGGATCTCTCCCGGGCGCAGCATCATGCTGGCAATGGCCCTGTCGGGGGCGCTCGCCGGATTGCTGGCGATCAACGAAGTCATGGGCTCGCAGCACCGGCTGATGCTCGGATTCGCGGCCGGCTTCGGCTTTACCGGAATCGCGGTCGCCCTGATGGGCCGCAACCATCCGGTCGGGGTGATTCTGGCCGCCCTCCTGTTTGGGGCGCTCTACCAAGGGGGCAGCGAGCTGGCCTTCGAGATCCCGACCTTCACCAGCGACATGGTCGTTGTCATCCAAGGCCTGGTGATCCTGTTCTGCGGCGCCCTTGAGAACATCTTCCGCCGGCCCATCGTCGCCTTCTTCCGGCCAGGAGCGCGGGAAGCACCACAGGAGGCCGCGGCCTGATGGGCGAGACCTTCCTCCTGATCCTGCTGCTGATCGACGCCACGGTGCGGGTGGCGACGCCGCTGCTGCTCGCCGCCTTTGCCGGCATGGTCGCCGAGCGCTCGGGGGTGATCGACATCGGCCTGGAGGGCAAGATGCTGGCCGGCGCTTTCGCGGCGGCCGCGGTGGCGGCGCTCGCCAATTCGGCCTGGCTCGGGCTCGGCGCCGCGATCGTCGTCTCGATGTGCCTGGCGACGCTGCACGCCTACGCTTGCGTCACCCACAACGGCAACCAGGTGGTCTCAGGCATGGCGATCAACATCCTGGTCGCCGGCCTGGGTCCGACCCTGGCGGTCGCCTGGTTCGGCCTCAACGGAGTCACGCCGTCGCTGCAGGGTGCGGGCCGCTTCATCGGCTTCGACCTGCCGATGAGCGAATGGCTGGCGCCGATCCCCTTGATCGGCCCGGTCTACGCCGAGGTGATCAGCGGCCACAACATCCTGGTCTACCTGACCATTGCGATCCTGCCCCTGGTCGCGCTGCTGATCTACCGGACCCGCTTCGGCCTGCGCCTGCGGGCGGTCGGCGAGAACCCGCACGCCGTCGACACCGCCGGGATCTCGGTGGCCGCGCTCCGCTACCGGGCGATGTTGCTCTGCGGCTTCCTCTGCGGGGTCGCCGGCGCTTATCTCTCGACCGCCCACGCAGCCGGCTTCGTGCGCGACATGACCGCGGGCAAGGGCTACCTGGCCCTGGCGGCGATGATCTTCGGCAAATGGAAGCCGGTGCCGACGGTGGCCGCCTGCCTGCTCTTCGCCTTCGCCGACGCCCTGCAAATCCGCCTCCAGGGTGTCGCTCTGCCCGGCATCGGCGTGATCCCGGTCCAGGTCATTCAGGCCCTACCCTATGCGCTCACCGTGATCCTGCTGGCCGGCTTCGTCGGCCGCGCCGTCGCGCCCAAGGCCAGCGGCATCCCCTACGTGAAGGACAAATGAGCGAGCTCGACGAGATGATCCGCTTGGCCATGGCGGCCCGGGACAACGCCCACGCCCCTTACTCGGGTTTCCGGGTCGGGGCCTGCCTGCGCAGCGCCGACGGCCGGCTCTTCGCCGGCTGCAACGTCGAGAACGCTGCCTATCCGGAAGGCCAGTGCGCAGAAACCAGCGCAATCGGTGCCATGGTCGCCGCCGGCGCGCGCCAGATCGCCGAGGTCCTAATCCTGGCCGAGGGCGAGCGGCTCTGCACGCCCTGCGGCGGCTGCCGCCAGCGCTTGGCGGAGCTCGCCGACGCGGATACGCCGGTCCACGTCGCGGGACTCGAAGGCGTCCGGCGCAGCTTCACCCTGGGTGAGTTGCTGCCTGAGGCCTTTTTCCTGGAGCAGGGAAAGGAATGAGCGCGCGCCCGCAAAAACTGGCGCGCCGGCTGCTCCCGCTCCTCGACTTGACCAGTCTGAACGACGACCGCGACGACGACATCGCCCGGCTTTGCGCCAAGGCCGCCACACCCCACGGCAAGGTCGCAGCGGTCTGCTCCTGGCCGGACTTCGCCGCCGAGATGGCCGAGCGTCTGGCTGGCAGCGGGATCGGCATCGCGGTGGTAATCGACTTTCCCGAGGGCAAAGGTACGGCTAAGTCCGCCGCCGCGGAAGTTCGGCAGGCCCTCGCCGACGGCGCGACCGAATTCGACCTAGTCATGCCCTACCGGTCCTGGCTGGCCGGGGAGCGCAATTCCGCCAAGGCCAATATCTCCGCGGTCAAGGCCGCGGCCGGCACGGCCTTAGTTAAGGTCATTCTCGAGACCGGGGCCTTCCCCGGCGCGGCCGAGATAGCCGAGGCGGCCCGTGACGCCATCGTCGCCGGCGCCGATGTCCTCAAGACCTCGACCGGCAAGATCGCCGTCGGGGCGACCCCCGAAGCGGCGGAGGCCATGCTCGGCGTGATCCAGAAGGCCGGCGGCGGGGTCGGTTTCAAGGCTGCCGGCGGGATCCGCAACCTCGAGGACGCGGCGGTTTATCTGGACATCGCCGAGCGGCATCTAGGCGCAGCCTGGATCACCCCGGCGCACCTGCGGATAGGCGCCTCGAAGCTGCTCGATCTCGTCCTCGCGAGTCTCGAGGCGGGCGCGTGACCGCGGCCGGCTTCCTGCCGCAGGAGACGATCCGGCGCAAGCGCGACGGCGGCCGGCTGGCGCCCGAGGAGGTGGCCGCCTTCGTCGCCGGCATCACCGATGGGTCGATCACCGAGGGCCAGGCCGCGGCCTTCGCCATGGCCGTCTTCTTCCG
>JASJAL010000277.1 GCA_030067055.1 Kiloniellales bacterium
GCCCCCTCACCCAGCTCCGGCTAAGGCTCGGCCCTTGGCCTCGCCAAGGCCCCACAACCCTCTCCTCGGGGGAGAGGGAGTGGCCCGCCGTGCAGCGGTGGGAGGGTGAGGGGTGCGTCGCCGCCATCCGATCGGAAACTACAGCGACATCTTCGTGTAGTCCGCTTCCGGCTCGTAGAGGCCGTCCTCGATGGTCGTGCGGTGGACCACCTTGAGACGCTTGTTCTCGACCTTCGAGATGAACTGCTGGCCGAAGCTCTGGTGGAGCTGGCCGATGAACTTCTTGCGGCCCTGGGGATGCTCCTTGCCTTCTTCGTACCATTCGACCGCCTCGACCGCCTCGATCAGCGCCGCCCGGTCCTTGTCGTTCGCGCTCTTGTAGCCGCTCTCCTCGACCGCCCGCTTGATCGCGAAGAGCGTTTCCCAGCAGCCGAACATATGCGAGTAGGTCGATATGTCCTTGGGGTCGCTCGCACTGGCGCCGTTTTCGTCGACCCCGACCTTGGCCCGATAGAATTTCTCCGAGTCCGTCGGATAGCCGTCGGCGTAACGCGGCATGCCTTCCCAGAAATGCGAGCCCTCGAGGAAATCCAGGCCCGGGGTTCCCATGTCGACGGCCTCCAGGGAATCGATGAAACCAAAGAGCTGCGGGCCCCGGTCGCCGAAGAACTCGCCCAGCTCCTTGACGAAGGTCAGCACGCCGGGCCCAACCATGACGTGGTACAGCACCTCCGTCTCGGCCGGGATCTTCGGGAAGTACTTGGTGTAGGAGGTTTCGGTTGGCGGAATCGGCAGCTGCGCCGTCACCTTGCCGCCCAGGCGCTCCAAGGTCGCGCTGAAGTGGTCCCGGTGGTTGTAGCCGAAGGCATAGTCCGGGAACACCATCGCAACCTTCTTGCCCAGGTTCTGGGTAATCCAAGGCCCCATCGAGATGACCTGCTGGCGGACGTCGGTGATGCCCGGCTGGAAAACGTAGCGGTTGAGGCTGCCAGAAGGCACGTGAGTGCCCTCGCTGACCACGAAGTAGGGCATCTTTAGCTCGCCGGCGCGCGGCGCCGATCCAATGACGACGTGGGAGAAGAGGGTACCGAAGACGAAGTCGACCTTGTGCTGGCTGGCGAACTTCTCGACCACCTCGGCGCCGCGCTTGGGGTCGGTGGCGTCGTCCTCGATCACCAGCTCGATCGGCCGTCCGGCGATGCCGCCCTGCTCGTTGATCAAGGCGACCGCGGCCTGGGTGGTGCGCTCGTACCAGCGGCCGTAGGCCGCGCCGATACCGGTCCGGTGGGCCTGGAAGCCGAGGCGTAGCGGCGCGTCGCTGCCCTGGGCGAAGGCCCCGAAACTGGGTAGCGTGCCGGCGGCGGCCAGGCCCGCCACGGCCCCGGCGCCCTTCAGCGCCTTGCGCCGCGACAGCTTCCGGGTGAAGCCGCCCTGAGTTTGCCCTTTGTCCCGCTTGTCCATCGAGAGTCCCTCCCTGCATCAAAGGTCCTGCGATCCGGCGGTTTGCCCGCCTTCATTGTCGAGGCGGCAAGTCTAGCCCGGATCTTTCATTCGTACACCAACGGTTCCAGAGCGGGATGATTTGAAGTCGCTTGGACTTTGAATCTGAATCCCGCTCTCCTTCAACAGTCTAGAGCACGATTCAGACAAGAGGTCGATTGGACCTCATATCATCGTGCTCTAGCCCGCGACCGGCGCCGACAGCAGCCAGAGGCCGAACAGGGTATAGCAGATCATCAGGACGGTCATCGGGATCTGGCTGACCACGGCCCGGCCGCGCCCTCCGATCTGCCGCAAAGCGATGGCGTGGGCCAGGGCGACCGCGACCACGTGGGCGATCACGATGATCGCGATCTGGCTCTGCCAGATCAGCCGCACGGTGTGGAAGTCCATCAGGAAGGACGCGGTGACATGGGCGCCGCGCAGCCCCAGGAGGTTCCAGCCCTGCCCGAAGGGATCGTTGAAGGCGATCGCCGCGTACTGCGCGTCGACCATGAAGATGGTCAGGTAATGCGCCAGGTGATAGCCGAAGGCGATCGGGGCGACCGACAGGGCGTAGCCGCCGAAGGCCTCGGCCAGGCTACCCGGCCGCCCGGCCAGGCGGTGGCCCAGCCAGACCACGCCCAGGTAGCAGCCCAGCAGCGCGCCAAAGGTCGCCAGCAGGCCCAGGGTGTTGGGCAGCAGCACCACCGAGCGCCCGGGAAACTCCAAGGGATTGATCCCGATCGCACCGAGCCAGCGGAAGGTCAGCGACAGGCCGTCGAAGGAAACCGTGCTCAGCATCAGGATCACGAAGGCGACCCCGCTGATCGGCAGCGGCGCGACCCGCAGCAGCCCCAGGCCCGGCAGGGTGAGCTGGAGCCGGCCTGCGTCCTCGCTATCGGCGGGCGCCTCCGGACGCCCGTTCAGCGGCGACATCCAGGAGACGATCCGGAAGTAGACCGAAAAGGCCTCGCCCCGGCCCAGCCAGGCACGATCGCCAAAGACCAGCATGCCGACCAGGTTGGCCAGGAAGTAGAGGCCGACCGCCCGCGACAGGGTCGGCGGGTCCTGGGGCGTCGTATAGACCAGCTCGAACCAGGCGAAGCCGAGGAACTGCAGGACCGCCGGCCAGTAGCCGAGCCAGCCCGGATAGCGCAACGGCGGCTCTGCGATCCAGCGGTCGAGGCCCGGCAGGCGGCCGAGCAGGGCGTAGAGGCCGCGCCAGGGGTTCAGCACCGCCCAGAGGTTGCCGAAGATAAGGTGCAGGACGGTCAGCCCGACCCACCACAGGGTCCAGATCGTGAGCGGCAGGGGATTGGCCAGAGGGTCCGGCGTGCCCAGAAGGCCGGCGCCGATCAGGGCCAGCATGACCAGGGTGCTGGCCAGGCTCAGCGGCAGCCCGCCGCCGCTCGGCAGCCTGCCGAGCGGTCGGACCGCTGCCTCCAGCCTGGCAAAGCCCGAGGTTCCGACCAGGGCGACCAGGACGAAGGAAAGCCCGACGACCAGGCTGCCGCCGGCGATATAGAGGTCGCTCGGCAAGGTCAGGACGATGGCGTTCTCGGAGGTGTGCGCCAGGGCCGCGTCGGGACGGCCGCAGAAACCGGCTGCGAGCGGCAACCCGGCGGCGACGCCTCTTGGGATTTTCCGGTCCGGGGATTGCATTGGCACGGAGATCTTTCGGCCTGCGCTGTGTGGAACGACCCTGGCCCAATCCACTGGGCCGGCGTTGCCCTGTCAAGCCGGGGCCGCTGGATTGGCCCTGCCTGGCCTTGTGGCGCCGCACCGATGCGTATAATGGTTGAGGACTCTCAACCGGAGGGACCCAATGAAGCGGCAGCGGACAGCGGAGGCGCCGGCCGACTACGACTATCTGCTCGAAGCGCAGGTCGGTCACCTCCTGCGCCGGGCCCACCAGCGGGCGAGCGCGATCTTCGCCGCGCACTTTGGCGCGCATCAGCTGACGCCGACCCAGTACGCCGCGCTGGTCAAGATCCACGACGAGGGCGAAGTCTCGCAGAACTATCTGGGACGGCTCACGGCCATGGATCCCGCCACCATGAAGGGCGTGATCGACCGCCTGGACAAGCGCGGCCTGATCGCCAGCAAGCCGGATCCAACGGACCGCCGCCGCACGCTCTGGCGCCTGACCGCCGCGGCGGAGGAACTGCTGGTTCCGGCCATCGAGGCCGGACAGGCGGTCACGGAAGCGACACTGGCGCCGCTCTCGGCCAAGGAGCGTGCGGCCTTTCTCGCCCTGCTCGCGCGCCTGACCTGAGTCTTGCCCCTGTTTCTTGCATGACGTGCAGTTTGGTCTTATTCTGCTTTTGTTCGTATACATACAAATAAGCGAGCACTGGACCGGGCCGTGACGGCCCGCGGTCGCACAGGAGGAGACTTCGGGCCAGATGCCGACCTATCTGCGCCCCGGAACGCTGGATGACGCGCTCGCCGCCCTGGCCGCGCAGCGCCTGACGGTCCTGGCCGGGGGTACCGACTTCTATCCGGCGCGGGTCGGCCGGCCGCTCGACGACGACGTTCTCGACATCACCGCGCTCGGCGAGCTGCACGGCATCCGGGACGAGGGCACGGCCTGGCGCATCGGCGCGCTGACGACCTGGAGCGACCTGCTGCGTGCTGAGCTGCCGCCCTGCTTCGACGGCCTCAAGGCCGCGGCCCGCGAGGTCGGCGGAGTCCAGGTCCAGAACGCCGGCACCCTGATCGGCAACCTCTGCAACGCTTCCCCCGCCGCCGACGGCGTCCCGAACCTGCTGGCCCTGGACGCCGAGGTCGAGCTGGCCAGCGCCGCTGGGGAAAGGCGCCTGCCGCTGGCCGATTTCGTCGTCGGCAACCGGGAGACCCAATGCCGGCCGCAGGAGCTGGTCACCGGCGTCTTGCTGCCAAAGCCGAGGCCCGGCGCCTCCAGCGCCTTCGTGAAGCTGGGCGCGCGCCGCTATCTGGTGATCTCGATCGTCATGCTCGCCGTCGTGATCGAGCCCGAAGCAGGGCGGGTCGCCGGCGCAAGGGTCGCGGTCGGCGCCTGTTCACCCGTGGCGCAGCGCTTGCCGGCGCTGGAAGCGGCCCTGCGCGACCGCGCCCTCGATTCCGCGCTGGGTGACGCGCTGTCGCCTGACCACTTGCGGGCCGTGCTCGCGCCCATCGACGACGTCCGGGCCTCGGCCGACTACCGCTGGGACGCGGCCGAGACCGCGCTCCGCCGCTGCCTTTCCGAGCTCGGGGAAAGCCTGGGAGGCGCGGCGTGAAGCTCGAGGCCCACAGCATCGGCTTCGCCGTCAACGGCCGATCGGTCGAGGCCCAGGCGCCGCCGGCGACCCGCCTGTCCGTGGTCCTGCGCGAGGAGCTCGGTCTGACCGGGACCAAGGTCGGCTGCGACGCCGGCGATTGCGGCGCCTGCACCGTGCTGCTCGACGGCCAGCAGGTCTGCGCCTGCATGACCGCCCTGGGTCAGGTCGCAGGTCGCGCGGTGACCACCGTGGAAGGCTTGGCGCAGAACGGATCGCTCTCGCCGCTGCAGACCGCCTTCCAGCGCCACGGCGCCGCCCAGTGCGGGATCTGCACGCCCGGCATGCTGATGGCGGCGCAGGATCTGCTGTCGCGCAATCCGGCGCCGGTCGAGGCTGAAGTGATGGGCGC
>JASJAL010000294.1 GCA_030067055.1 Kiloniellales bacterium
CGTCGAGGCCCTGCTCGCCTTCGGCGAGAGCCTGCGCCCGGCGGTGGAGTCCTCGGAGGTCCGGGTCCTGGTGCATTGCTGGGCCGGGGTCAGCCGATCGACCGCCGCGGCCTTCGCCCTCAAATGCCAGCTCACCGAGCTGGCCGAACGCGACGCCCTGCTCTACGTCAACAGCGTGCGCCGGCAGATGTGGCCCAACGAGCTGATCGTCGAGCTGGCCGACGAAGCCCTCGGCCGCCGCGGCCGCATGCTGCGCGCCCTCCGCGACTGGCGCCGCGATCAGGAAATGCCCGCCGGCTACGCCGCCTGGCTGGGCCGCTAGCCGCGACGCTTTCATCTGCCCCGAAATCGATCCATCATTCTGCTGGCGCCGAGCCCGTGGGCCCTCTCTCGCGGCCCCTGAGCCGTGGGGAATGCCACTGCTTGTTTCGAGCCGCGTCCGCAACACTCTTGCGACAGTCTGCGGCGATCGGGCAAGCGGATTGCAGACGCAGCCGGAACGCCGGCCAAGAGGGGATCTTCGGATGACCAAAGAGGAACTCAAGCAGCTTCAGGCGCTGCTCAACAAGATCGGCGCGCTGCTCGTGGTCGACGGCGTGACCGGAAGGAACACGCGCCGGGCCGTGAGCGATGCCCGGGCTCTCGCCGGCCTGCCGCCGGGCGAGGAGGCCGACGCCGAGTTGATCCAGTGGCTCGAGGCGCAGTCGGAGCCCTCGCCCGATCTGCCGACCAAGGGCGTCACCTTCATCGCCGCCAAGGAGGTCGGTGGCCGCGACTTCTACGAGGCCCACACCGCCATGCCGCACTGGCCGGGCGTCGAAAGCGGGATCACGATCGGGGTCGGCTACGACCTGCGCTTCTCGCAGGACATCTTCGAGCAGGACTGGGGCGACAAGCTGCCCGCCGACCTGCTGGCCGCCCTGCGCCCCCACCTCGGCAAGCGCGGCAGCGAGGCGGAGGCCGCGGCGCTCTCGGGCTTCCGGGTTCCCTGGACCACGGCCTGGCAGGTCTTCGTCGGCCGAAGCCTGCCGCTGCAGGTCCGCCGCACCCTCGGCGTCTATCCGACCTTCGGGCGCTTGCCCGGCCTCTGCCGCAGCGTCCTGGTCAGCCTGGTCTTCAACCGCGGGACCCGTCTGAACGACCGCCCGGGCAAGGACACCCGCCGCGAGATGCGCGCGATCCACGACCTGCTTGAAGCGGACCGGCTCGACGAGGTCCCGGAACAGCTCCTCTCCATGCGCCGCCTCTGGCCCAGCTCCCGCGGCCTCCGGGACCGCCGCGAGGAGGAGGCCGAGCTCTGGCGCGAAGGCCTGGGTCTTTCCGCCTAGCTTACCCCCGCTCAGAAGTTGGCCAGGAAGAAGGGAATCAGGACCGCGTTCGCCAGGTCAATAAAGAAGGCGCAGACCAGGGGCACGACGATGAAGGCCAGGTTCGAGGCGCCGTAGCGCTTGGTCACCGCCGACATGTTGGCCATCGCGGTCGGGGTCGAGCCCAGCGAGATCCCGCCGAAGCCGGCGCAGATCACCGCCGCGTCGTAGTTCCGCCCCATGACCGGGAAGACCACGAAGAGGTTGACCGCCACCGCCACCAGGAACTGGACGGTGAGGATGGTCAGCAAGGGCCCGGCCAGGTCGATCAGGGTCCAGAGCTGCATGCTCATCAAGGACATCGCCAGGAAGGTGCCGAGCGACATCTCGGCGATCAGGGCCATGGCCGGCGTCCGGCTCGGCCAGCTGCGGCCGCTGAACCGCGGGAACTTGGCGGGCAGCAGGTTGGTGAGCAGGATGCCGGCGAAGAGACAGGTGACGAAGAGCGGGAGCTGCAGCCCAAGCGCCGCCACCGCCTCGTTGAGCAGGATGCCGAAGATGCCGCTGATGTGGATCGCGAGGATCGCGTCGAGGAAGTCCAGGGCGCCGATCCCTTTCTCCTCTTGCTTTTCGGACAGGACCACGTCCTGGGTCTCGACCTGCTCCGGGGCCAGCTTGTGGCGCTTGATCAGGAACTTCGCGATCGGTCCGCCCATCAGGCTGGCCAGGATCAAGCCGAAGGTCGCCGAGGCAATGCCGAACTCCATGGCGCTCTCGATGCCGTAGTCCTCGCGGATCCGCGGCGCCCAGGCGATCGCGGTGCCGTGGCCGCCGATCAGGGACACCGAGCCGGCGAGCAGGCCGCCCGCCGCCGGCGCCCCGAAGACCCCGGCCATCGAGATCGCGGTCAGGTTCTGGACGATCATGTAGCCGATGGTGATCGCCAGCAGGATCACCAGCGGCTTGCCGCCGGCCAGCAGGTCCTTGAAGCTCGCGTTGATCCCGATGGTGACGAAGAAGTAGACCAGCAGGACGTCCCGGGCCTCCAGGTCGAACTCGACCGCGACCCCGCTCATGGCGTAGACCAGCCCGAAAATGACCGAGAAGATCAGCCCGCCGGTGACCGGCTCCGGGATCGAGAACTCGCGCAGGAAGCCGACCGCGTCGTTCACCCGCTTGCCGACGAAGAGCACGATGATGCCCAGGGTCACCGCCAGGAACGCGCTGACCTGCAGGACTCCGTCGACGACTTCCAACTCCATCTCGGCCCCTCCCGCTCCCGCCGGGCCGCGATCGCTGGCCCGGGACGGCGCCCATAGCGACCGACCCGCGCGCCCTTGTCAACCGGGCGCGCGCCGGGCCCTCGCGACTGGGCTCGGCGCGCGCCATTTGCATCGGCGCGCTGGGCGTAGCATCTTCGGCGGCAAGACACTTCGGGCAATCCGGTGAGGGGAGAGAGAACATTGGACGTGAACGGCAAGAAAGCGGTCGTCTTCGGCGGCACCTCGGGGATCGGTCTGGCGACCGCGCGGCGGCTGGCCGAGGCCGGGGCGACGGTGGTCGCGATCAGTCGCGATCCCTCGAAGGCCGGTGACCCGGGTCCCGGCATCGCGCTCGAGCAGTGCGACGTGCTCGACCGCGAGGCGCTGCAGGCGCTGTTCGAGCGGCTGGCGCCCTACGACATCCTGATCAGCGCGGCGACCGGCGGCAGCCGCGCGGTCGGCCCCTTCCTCGAGATGGACATGGACGGCTACCAGGGCTCCTTCGACAAGCTCTGGGGCTATACCAACGTGGTGCGCTTCGGCGCCGGCCACCTGCCGCCGGACGGTTGCATCGTGCTGGTCTCCGGTGCGCCGGCCCGCCGGATGAAGCCCGGCCAGATCGCCATCGGCTCGGTCGGCGGCGCGGTCGAGGCCTTCGTGCGCGGCGTCACGCCCGAGCTCGCGCCGCGGCGGATCAACGTGGTCTCGCCCGGCCTGATCGACACGCCCATGGTCTCGCTCGAGGGCGCCGAGCGCGAGGCGCACTACAAGAAGCTGACCGCCAGCAACCTGATCCCGCGGGCCGGCACCGCCGACGAGGTCGCCCAGGCGATCATGCTGACGGTGACCAACGACTTCATGACCGGCACCACGGTCGACGTCGACGGCGGCTGGCTCCTGTCCTGACCGGACCGCAATGGCCGCGGCGGGGAGGGGACCGTCCTTTCGGGCCGGTGCAGTCTTGTGGCCCGACCTCGAACTCCCGAGCGGTCCGCGGCGGCGCCGGCAAGACTCCTGCTGCGCCAATGCGACCAATGGTGTATCCTTATGTCGGAGTGGTTGCCCCGGTGCCTTGGGCCTGACTTTGGTGGCAGGTAGGCATCAACCTCTTCCTTATTCCGGGGCAAGCTTGCGGAAAACCAAAGCGACAGGCAGTCGGCTCCGGCGAGAAGAGGCCGAGCGCGATGCGTCTTTTCCTTTCGAGCATCGCGACGAGGGCACAGGACAGCGGCTCGCCGACCAGCGCACCTGGTCGGCAGGGCACGCGAGCCGGGCTGCCGAAGAGGGGGGAACACGGATGTCCAGGAAAGCTCTTTTCGTAAGCGCCGCGACCATCGCCATCCTGATGGCCGCCGCGCCGGTGTCGGCCGAGGGGCTGCGCTCCAACGTCGCCTTCAACAACAGCATCGGTCAGAAGACCGGGAGCCAGCCGGCCAACGGCGTCGAGGTCGCCTACCAGGTGAAGCTCGCGGGCGGCGAGCTCGACGGCTGCACCGTCGACATCGTCGAGGCGCTCTACGGCCGCGACGAGGGCAAGTGGGGCATCTTCGACATCGCCGGCGACGTCAGCTGCAGCGGCGGCAAGTTCGCCTACACCTCCTCCGGGGCCTGGGACGGCAACGGCTTCCACGCCTCCGGCAAGATCTTGGACGGTAGCGGCAGCGGCAAGTTCGAGGGCATCGCCGGCCGCGTCGCCCAGCTCGGCGGCGGCGCAGCGGACGCCGGCGACGGCACCTTCAACATCTCCTACGAACTGGTGGTCGACAAGATCGAGTGACCGGGGTTTGAGCGGGCGGGCGGTGCAGGGTCCAGGACGCGCCGGCTCCGCTGTCTTGGCGGCCGATGCGGTCATGGCTAGGTGACTCTGCACGCCCGCGGCGAGCGCCCGCACCCGGCCTAGGCGGCGGCCGGGTTCCGACGGCTATGCCGCGGGGAGTTCTATGCGCCTCGTCATGCGGTAGCGCACGACGGAGTCGGGCCTGTCGGGTCGAACGACTTTCGCATCGATCTCGTCGTCCTTGAACTCGCCCGTGACCTCGATTTCGAAGCGCTCTCGATCCTCGCCGAATATCGTGCGCGGGGGGCCATAGTAGTTCACGACGATCGAAGCCTCGTAGACGGTCCCGGAGACGCGGTAGCTGCCCACCGAATAGTGCCGGTTGTTGCCGCCCAGGATCCTGCCGTTCTCGAGGACGTAGACGCCGCTGTTCTCCCAACCGTAAGCGCCATAGAGCTCACCGGTCCAGATTCCCTCTACCGAATGCTGCTTTGTCATCGGACTACCGTTTCCCTTCTCTGGCCCCGTCCTGCGCTGCGGCCGATGGAGGGCTTCGCCATCGACCCGAACCGGTGATTCCTGCCGCGAGGATCGACCACGGCTGTGCGACCCCTCGCTCCCTAGATCAAGATCGGCTCAGATTGGGTCAATCTGAGCCGTGAATCTTGATCTACTTCAGAAAGTTAGAGCATGATTCACGCTTCACGCCGTCGCGACGTGAAACGATCATGCTCTAGGCCCGCAAACCAGTCTACGCAGATCAACCGGGACAGTGTCAGCCCAAAACGATCGAGTCGGCTTTGATCTGGCCGCAGGTCTTCGTGAATTTTCGATTACAGGAATATGACGAGCGGCGGCGCCCGCCGGGGCAAGTGTGTCGTGCTCCT
>JASJAL010000046.1 GCA_030067055.1 Kiloniellales bacterium
GGTCTGCAGCAAGGGCTTGTCGTCGCTTCGGGCAGGGGCGTCGTCCACGGTTCGTGACCTCCGGATGGCAATTACACTTCAAAATAAGAATCTAAAGGAATCAGGGAAGTGGTTGTTGGGCCTGTGGACAGCGGGGATCATGTGTTATCCACGCAGGTACCCCAAGCCACGGGTCGGGTCACGCTTCTTTGCACTGGTCTGTCGGATCACATTGTGGAAAAGAGTGCCCGGGCCCCGGGGTTTCCGGGGTCCCAGAACCAGGGAATCCTGGGGAAGGTCCGGATATCGCTGTCGGCGCGCCTTGTCCGGCGGCGGTTTTCCCCAAGGCTGTACGAAGCGGCGGCGCAGGTCGCGAGACCTGGATAGGAGATCGGTGAGCCTGGACGGAATCTTGGCGGTACCGTCAAAGGGGGGAGATATCCCCATCTTTGATCTTTCGCGGTGAACAACCGAGGCAGAGCGATGACGACCCATCACCTTCACCTGGTCTCCGACGCGACGGGCGAGACCATTCACTCCGTCGCCAGGGCCTGCCTCGTCCAGTTCGAGGGGGTGGAGCCGCTCGAGCACGTCTGGAGCCTGATCCGCACGCCGGGTCAGATGCAGAAGGTCGCCGCGGCGATCGAGGACAATCCGGGCCCGGTGCTTTTCACCCTGGTCAACGACAAGCTGCGTTCCAGCCTGATCGATGCCTGCCGGCGGATCGGAGTCCCCTGCATCCCGGTGCTCGATCCGGTGATCCACGTCCTGGCCGCGACCTTCGAGGTCGAGATGAGCGGTCGGCCCGGCCTGCAGCACATGCTCGACGCCGAGTACTTTAGCCGCATCGATGCCATGAACTATGCCCTCAGCCACGACGACGGCCAGGGCGTCATGGGCCTCAACGAAGCCGACGTGGTCCTGGTCGGGGTCTCGCGGACCTCGAAGACGCCGACCTGCCTCTACTTGGCCAACCGCGGAATTAAGGCGGCGAACATCCCGGTGGTCCCCGGCTGTCCGATGCCCGCAGAGCTGCTTGCCGCCGACCAGCCGCTGATCGTCGGCCTGACCAAGGATCCGGCCCGCCTGGTCCAGGTCCGTCGCAACCGGCTCCGGCTGATCTCGGGTCCCGAACACCAGGCCACCGACTACGTCGATCCCGACACCGTGCGCGAGGAGGTCGCCTTCGCCCGGCGGCTCTGCACCAAGCACGGTTGGCCGGTCATCGACGTGACCAAGCGCTCGATCGAGGAGACCGCGGCCTCGATCCTGACCCACCTCGGCACGCATCAGGAGCAGGCATGACGACCCGGCGGGAGGCGAGGCGGTAATGACGACCACGCTGGTCCTGGCCTCGGGCAGCGCATCACGCCGGCGTTTGCTGGAAGCCGCGGGCGTCCCCTTCGAGGTGGCGCCGGCGGCGGTCGACGAGGACGAGGTCAAGCTGGCGATGAAGGCGGAAGGGGCGGAGGCCTTCGAGGTCGCCGAGGCCCTGGCCGAGCTCAAGGCGCAGCGGGTCTCGCCGCGCTTTCCGGGCGCCCTGGTGCTCGGCGCCGACCAGATGCTGGTCTGCGAGGGCGCCTGGTTCGACAAGCCGGCCGATCTGGCAGGCGCGGCCGAGCACCTGCGCCGGCTGTCCGGCCGGCCGCACCAGCTGCTGACCGTGCTCTGCCTGCTGCGCGACGGGGTTCGTATCTGGCATCACCGCGACCGCGCGGAGCTGACCATGCGGGCGCTCAGCGAGGCGGCGATCCAGGACTACCTGAGCGAGGTCGGCGAGGCGGCCCTGGGCTCGGTCGGCGCCTACCAGCTCGAGGGCCGGGGTATCCGGCTCTTTCAGTCCATCTCGGGGGACTTTTTCGGCATCCTCGGGCTGCCGCTGCTGCCGCTGCTGGACGTGCTGCGAAACAACAAGGTGATCCAGGAATGATCCCCAGCGCGAAGGCCCGCCTGGCAGGCGTGCTCGGCTGGCCGGTCAGCCACTCGCTCTCGCCGCGACTTCACGGCTACTGGCTGCAGCGCTACGACATCGACGGCGCCTACCTGCCCCTGGGGGCACCGCCAGCCTCCTTGGAGCGGGTGGTTCGGACTCTGGTCGACCTCGGCTTCCGGGGCTTCAATGCGACCCTTCCGCACAAGGAACCCTTGCTCGCACTCTGCGATGAGGTGACCCCGGAGGCGCGGCGGATCGGGGCCGTCAACACGGTCGTCATCGACGGCGATCGCCTGCAGGGCGGTAACAGCGATGCCTTCGGTTTCGCCGAGAACCTCCGCGCCGGGGCAAGCGACTGGCCGCCCGAAAGCGGTCCCGCGGTCGTGCTCGGCGCCGGCGGCGCGGCCCGGGCGGTGATCGCGGCCTTGCAGGACCTGGGCGTACCCGAGATCCGCTTGGCCAACCGGACCGAGACCCGTGCCGTTGACCTGGCCGCCGCCCTGGCCGACCCGGAGCGGACGCCAATCCGGGTCTTGCCCTGGGCGGAACGCAATGAAGCGCTGGCCGGGGCGGGTCTCTTGGTCAACACCACCGCGCTCGGCATGGCCGGACAGCCGGCGCTGGCCCTGGCGCTCGACGCGCTGCCCGGCGGGGCCTTGGTCACGGACATCGTCTATGCGCCGCTGGAGACGCCCTTGCTGGCCGCGGCGCGGGCGCGCGGCAATCCGGTGGTCGATGGCCTGGGCATGCTACTGCACCAGGCCAGGCCCGGTTTCGAGGCCTGGTTCGGGCGGGCGCCGGAGGTCACCGACGACCTCCGTACCTTTCTGCTCGGAGCCTGAGGCCGATGGTGATCCTGGGCCTGACCGGATCGATCGCCATGGGAAAGTCGGCCGCCGCTGCGGCGCTGCGGCGTCTCGGCCTGCCGGTCCACGACGCCGATGCCGCGGTGCACCGTCTGCTTGCCGAGGATCCGGTCACCATCAAGGCGGTACGCCGGGCATTCCCCAAGACGGTCAAGGCCGGCCGGGTCGACCGCAAGGCGCTGGGCGCGCGGGTCTTCGGCGATCCGGCCGCGTTGCGCCGCCTGGAAGCGATCCTTCATCCCAAGGTCCGGCAGGCCGAAGAGGCCTTTCTGCGCCGTCAGGCCCGCCGCCGCGCGGCGATGGTCGTGCTCGACATTCCGTTGCTTTTCGAGACCGGCGCCGAGATTCGCTGCGATGCGGTCTTGGTGGTCTCCGCCCCCGCCTTCATCCAGACCCAGCGAGTGCTTCGCCGGCCCGGCATGACCCCAAAGCGCCTGGCGGAGATCCGGGCGCAGCAGCTGCCGGACGCCGAGAAGCGCCGCCGCGCCGACTTCGTGATCCCGACCGGCCTGGGCAAAGTCGAGTCCTTGCGCGCCCTGCGGCGGGCGGTTAGGAAGATGGCGGGTCGCGAGGGCCGCTGTTGGCCGCCCGCGCGCCGCGGATCGGGGGGAGCCAGGCATGCGTGAAATCGTTCTGGATACCGAGACCACCGGCCTCGATCCCGCCGCCGGGCATCGCATCGTCGAGATTGCCTGCCTCGAGCTGGTCAATCACGTCGAGACCGGCGAGCAGTTCCAGCGCTACATCGATCCGCAGCGCGACATGCCCGAGGAGGCCTTCCAGATCCACGGCCTCAGCAGCGATTTTCTCTCCGGGTTTTCGCCCTTCGCCGACGTCGTTGAAGAGTTCCTCGCCTTCATCGGCGACGCCGGTCTGGTGATCCACAACGCCGAGTTCGACATGAAGTTTCTGAATGCCGAGCTCGAGCGCCTCGGTCGGCCGCCCTTGGATCGCAGCCGTGCGGTGGACACGGTGGCGATCGCCCGCCGCAAGTTCCCCGGCAGCCAGGTCAGCCTCGACGCGCTCTGCCGGCGGTTCGAGATCGACAATTCCCAGCGCACTTTGCACGGCGCCTTGCTGGATACCCAGCTCCTGGCCGAGGTCTATCTGGAGCTGGTCGGGGGCCGGCAGCCGGGGCTGGCGTTGAGCGAGCAACGCGGCGGGCAGAGCGAGAGCCCGCGGCCCTCGGACAAGGTCGTCCGCCCGGCCAGGCCGCATGCCCCGAGTGACGAGGAACGGCGCGCCCACGAGGCAATGCTGGCCAGGCTGAAAGATCCGGTCTGGCTGAGTTGAGGTCGCCGGTGGCGAAGGTCCGGCTCAGTCGGCCGTTTGGGGGGCCGACTCGGCGGCCGGCTGGGCCGCCTCCTGGCCCTTCTGCGCCTTGTGATGCTGGTACAGCTTCCTGAAGTTGATCGGTGCGAGCAGGATCGGCGGAAAGCCGCCGTCTCGGGTCGCGGAGGAGATCAGGTCACGCGCGAAGGGGAAGAGAAAGCGCGGCGCCTCGACCAGGAGGAGAGGTTCCAAATCTTCGGGACTCACCTCATCCGAGACCTGAATCAAGGCGGCGTACTCGAGCTCGATCAGGAAGCCCTGCGTCCCATCGTACTTCGCGTCCACGTTGGCCGTGAGCACGATCTCGTAGATGCGGCCTTCCAGCGACCGCGCATTGACGTCCACGGTGACCGAGATGTCGGGCTGCTGGTTCAGCTTGGCATAGATCGCCGGCGCGTTGGGGTTCTCGAAGGAGATGTCCTTCAGGTACTGAATCCGGATATCGAAGCTGGTTTCTTCGATGTTTCCGCCAGGTTGCGTGGCAGGCTCGGCGTCCGGCGTCGCGTCGCCCTGATCGTCCCCGGTCATGTATATCTCCAGATTGAAAGGCCCAGACAGTGCGGGCGGGTTTGGCTAGCATGGATGCCGGAGCGAGACAACCGGGCCGGCGGGTCCAAGCCGGCCGCCTCGATTCGAAACGGGATTCTAAGGCTTTCCGCCTCGTCGCGGGAGGGGGTCGTGGTCGTCCGGCACCTCGCGAAACTCGCCGTCGATGATGGTCGACGATCCCCGGCCGCCGTCCTGTCGCATCCGAACCTCGGCCCGCATCCGGATCCGCTGGGCGATGAAGTGGCGCAGCAAGCGGCGGAAAGCCGGGACGAACAGCGCGAAGCCGACCGCATCGGTGACGAAGCCTGGCGTCAGAAGCAGCGCGCCGGCGATAATCAGGCAGAAGCCGTCATAGAGCTCCTGCGCCGGCAGCTGGCCCTGGTCCATCTGCTGCCGGGCCCGGGCCAGGGTCGAGAGGCCCTGCGCCCGCAGCTGCCAGGTGCCTAAAATGGCGGTCAGGAGGATCAGGCCGAGCGTCGGCAAGAGCCCGATCAGGCCGCCAACCTCGATAAAGACCCCGATTTCGATCAGCGGGACCAGAAGAAACAGAAGAAAGAGGACCAGACCCATCCTTGCCCTTTCACCGGCAACGGCTTATTTACTTTCACGATGGTGTAGTGAAACCAGCACCCGTCGTTTGGACCAGCCCGAAGATGGGCCGGATCGAGTCGCTTTTGAGGGCGACGGCATTATATGTATGTGGAGATCCCCGCAAATGCCACTATCGCACGGACGTGGGTCCAGCGATAGGGTGGCCGCGTCGGTCCGCTACGAAACCCATACTTGATGGATAACGGATTGCAATTTTTCGACATCATCCTCTTTGCGGCCCTGGCGGCCTTCCTGGTGCTTCAGCTGCGACGGGTCCTCGGACGCCGGACCGGTCACGAGCAGCCGCGGGATTTCGATCCTTTCCAGCAGCGCTCGCCGGAAGACTCCGGCAACGACAAGGTGGTGACCCTGCCGGACCGCCGCGGCGAAAAGCGTGACGACGAAGCCCAGGGTGCCGCAAACGGGGCTGCCGAGGATCCGCTGGCCGGCGGCCTGATGCAGATCAAGCTGGCCGACCGCGATTTCGACGAAACCGGCTTTGCCGAGGGCGCCCGCGCCGCTTTCGAGATGATTGTCGGCGCCTTCGCCGAGGGCGATGCCAAGTCCTTGCGGCCGCTGCTGTCGGATCACGTCTACGACGACTTCGCCGGCGCGATCCAGCAGCGCGAGGCCGCCAATCAGACCCTTGAGACCACCCTGGTCGGCATCAAGGAGGCCGGGATCGAGGATGCCGAGCTGCAAGGCCGGACTGCCTTCATCACCGTGCGCTTCGTTTCCGAGCAGATCAACGTGGTCAAGGACTCGGAGGGCCGCATCGTCGAGGGCGATCCCAGCGATGTCACCCAGATCACCGATCTCTGGACCTTCGCGCGCAACACCCGCAGCCGCGACCCGAATTGGACCCTGGTCGCGACGCGCAGTCCGGACTGAACGACCCCGGCACGGGAGCAGGGTTCTTGGCCAGACGGCAGCAGCCGAAGCGGCTTTCCCCCCTCAGACACCTTGTCCTGGCCGGCGCACTGTCGCTGCTCCTGGCCACCGCCTGCGAGAAAGCCCCGCCGCCCGAGGCCCCGGCGCCGCCGGAACCGCCTGAGCCCGCTGCCCTACTGGAGCCGGTTCCTTTCGAGGACCTGCCAGGCTGGGAAGCGGATGCCATCGCCGATGCCCTGCCGGCACTGCGCCGCTCCTGCCGGCGCATCCTGCCCAGGGCGGACAACAAGTCCATCGGACCCAAGGCCGTGGCCGGCCGGGTCGCCGACTGGCGGCCGATCTGCGAGGAACTGGAACGCCTGGCGGTGACCGACGACATCTCGGCGCGGCTGTTCTTCGAGACCTGGTTCACGCCCTTCCTGGTCAGCGACGACGGCGACAGCGAGGGCGTCTTCACGGGCTACTACGAGGCCGAACTGCGCGGCGACACCAAGCCCAACGGCCGCTACCGCTTTCCCCTCTACACCCGGCCCGCCGACTTGGTCTCGGTCGACCTGGGGGATTTCCGCGCCGATCTGGAGGGCGAGCGCATCGTCGGCCGCGTCGACAAGAGACGCCTGGTGCCTTACTTCAGCCGCGCCGAGATCGAGAAGGGCGCCCTGTCCGGCCAAAAGCTCGAGCTGATCTGGGCCGACGACCCGGTCGACGTCTTCTTCCTTCACGTCCAGGGCTCCGGCCAGGTCCGGCTGCCCGATGGCCGGGTCAAGCGGGTCGGCTTCGCGGCCTCCAACGGGCTGCCCTTCTATGCCATCGGGCGTGCCATGATCCAGGAGAAGGTCCTCGACGGCGGCGACGTCTCGATGCAGTCGATCCGCGACTGGCTGCGCGAAAACCCGGAGAAGGCCCAATCGATGATGCACCGCAACGGGCGGTTCATTTTCTTCCGCGAGATCGAAGGCGAGGGGCCGATCGGCGCGCAGGGCGTGCCCCTGACCGCCGGCCGCAGCCTGGCGGTCGACCCATCTCACCTGCCGCTCGGCGCGCCGATCTTCCTCGACACCACCTGGCCGGCCAGCGACCGGCCGCTGCAGCGCCTGCTGGTCGCCCAGGACACGGGCAGCGCGATCAAGGGCGTCGTGCGCGGCGACTTCTTCTGGGGCTCGGGCGAGCCGGCCCTGGCCGAGGCCGGCCGCATGAAGCAGACCGGCCGCTATTTCCTCTTCCTACCCAAATCGGTCGCCGCGCGGCGCGCCGCTGCCAGCTGAATTGCACCGCCGTCTGGTGTAGACTGCGGCTTCTAGGCAGCAGAGGCAGTCAGACATGACCGAAGGCCGGACATCCTCGAGCGGCCCGGATTTGGACCGGCTCCGAGCGTGGCTTGAGGCGCGCTACGCCGAGACGGCTCAGGAAATTCGCGGCTATCCGGCGCCGATTCCGGCCTGCGATCAGCACTACAACCATCTGCTCGCGCGTCGGCGTGGCTACGCGCATGCGCTGCGCGCGCTCGACCGGACGCGATCGCTGGGCGCCGACCCCGCCGCCGCCCTCGGCGAGCTGATCGATATCCTGCGCGATTCCGTATCCTTCTCAGACACCGAAGCCCGAGCGCTCGCCGATCATGTGATGCGATAGCGCTCCTGTGACGGTTGCTATCGGGGCGAACTGCCCTGGCGTTCCGCGGCCCTCGCTTGCTTTTGCTGCTGCGCCCGCGCATCCTTGCCGCGACGGACGAGGGCCCGACGAGAAGAAGAAGGCGGGGAGAGATGAGCCAGGATAGCGCCGCGCGCGGGCCGAGAATCGGCCTCTTCGTGACCTGCCTCGTCGATCTTTTCCGGCCCTCGGTCGGCTTCGCCGCGGTCAAGCTCCTGGAAGACGCCGGCTGCCGGGTCGAAGTGCCCCGTGCGCAGACCTGCTGCGGCCAGCCGGCCTACAATTCCGGCGACCGGCGCGACGCCGCCGCCATCGCCCGCCAGACCATCGCCGCCTTCGAGGGCTTCGACTACGTGGTGGCGCCCTCGGGCTCCTGCGCGGCCATGATCAAGGAACACTACCCGGCCCTGCTGCAGGACGACCCGGATTGGCGGGCGCGCGCCGAGACCTTGTCGGGACGGACCCACGAGCTGGTCTCCTTCCTCACGGATGTCCTGAAGGTCGATTCCGTGACGGCCAGCTATTCCGCACGGGCGACCTATCACGATTCCTGCTCGGGCCTGCGCGAGCTGAAGGTCAGGGCGCAGCCGCGCCAGTTGCTCGCCTCCGTCGCCGGGCTTGAACTGGCCGAGCTTCCGGAGGGCGAGGCCTGCTGCGGCTTCGGCGGGACCTTCTGCGTCAAGTATCCGGCAATCTCCAACGAGATGGTCAGCGCCAAGGCCGACTGCATCGAGAGCACCGGGGCTGAGCTGCTGCTGGCCGGCGACCTCGGCTGCCTGCTGAACATGGCGGGCAAGCTGAAGCGCCGCGGCAGCAAGGTGCGGGCCCGCCACGTGGCCGAGGTCCTGGCCGGCGACAGCACCACGCCGGCGATCGGCGAAGGGCAGGAGGGCTAGACCCGGATGCAGTCGACGGCACACAGTTTCCCCGACAACGCCCGCGCCGCGGTCCAGAACCCGCAGCTGAAGAAGGCGCTGGGTCACATCAAGGCCGGCTTCATTGCCAAGCGGGCCAAGGCTGCGTCCAAGCTGCCGGAGTTCGAGGTGCTTCGGGACGCGGCGCGCGACATCAAGAACCACACCCTGGAGCATTTGGACCTCTACCTCGAAGCCTACGAGGCGCGGGTCACCGAACAGGGCGGTCAGGTTCACTGGTGCGGCACGGCGGCCGAGGCCCGCGAAAAGATCCTGGAGATCTGCCGCAGCGTCGACGCCAAGACGGTGACCAAGGGCAAGTCCATGATCGCCGAGGAGATCGCCCTCAACGATCACCTCGAGGCCAACGGCATCGAGCCGGTCGAGACCGACCTCGGCGAATACATCATCCAGCTGCGCAAGGAGCCGCCGAGCCACATCATCGCCCCGGCGGTGCACCTAACCAAGGACCAGATCGAGGCCGACTTCCGCGACCACCACGATCACCTGCCAGCGGACCGCAACCTGGAAGAGCCGGCTCAACTGGTCGCCGAGGCCCGCGGGGTCCTGCGCGAGCGCTACGTCAAGGCCGACGTCGGTATCACCGGCGCCAACTTCCTGATCGCCGAGACCGGGTCCTCGGTCATCGTCACCAACGAGGGCAACGGGGATCTGACCCAAATTCTGCCCAAGGTGCACATCGTCATCGCCAGCCTGGAAAAGGTCGTCCCGACCCTCGAGGATGTCTCGGTCATCCTGCGCGTCCTGTCGCGCTCGGCGACGGGGCAGGAATTCTCCGCCTACACGACATTCTCGACCGGGCCGCGCCGCGCCGAGGACCTGGACGGGCCGGAGGCGTATCACGTCATCCTGCTGGACAACGGCCGCTCGGGCATGCTCGGGAGCGAGTACCAGGACGCCCTGCGCTGCATCCGCTGCGGTGCCTGCATGAACCACTGCCCGGTCTACCACGCGATCGGCGGCCACGCCTACGGCTGGGTCTATCCCGGGCCGATCGGCGCGGTCCTGACCCCCAGCCTGATCGGGGTCGAGGAGGCCGGGCACCTGCCCAACGCCTCTTCCTTTTGCGGCCGCTGCGAGGCGGTCTGCCCGATGCGCATTCCGCTGCCCAAGATGATGCGCCACTGGCGCGAGCGGGAGTTCGAGCGGCACCTCTCGCCCCTGCCGATCCGCGCCGGTCTGGGTGTCTGGGCTTTCTTCGCCCGGCGGCCGGGGCTCTACCATTTCTTCGCCGGGCTCAAGACCCGGGCGCTGGGTGCGCTGGGCCGGCGCCGCGGCCGCTTCCGCAGCCTGCCCCTGGCCGGCGGCTGGACCGCGCACCGCGACCTGCCGGCGCCCCAGGGTCCCACCTTCCAGCAGCTCTGGGCCCAGAGGCAGAGGAACGGGCAGGGCCGCCCGGCCGGCTCCGGGTGAGCGATACCCGGGCCGAAATCCTGGGGCGGTTGCGCCGCTCCCTCAAGGCCGCGGCCGAGAACCCCGGACGCCGGGAGACGGTGGCCGCCCGGATCGGCGCGAAGGCGCGCGGCCCGGTCCCGGCGCGCAGCGACCTGCCGCGCCAAGAGATTATCGCGCTCTTCATCGAGCAGGCCGAGGCGGTTTCGGCCAGCGTCGCCCGGATCGCTGGCGAGAGTGACGTGCCCAAGGCGGTGGCCGATTACCTGAAGGGCCAGAACCTCCCGGCCGAGATCCGGATCGCGCCGGACCCGGCATTGGAAGGCCTTTCCTGGGACGAGCAGCCCTTGCTCAAGGTCGAGAGCGGCCGCGCTCGGCCAGAGGACGCGACCTCGGTGACCGTCGCGCTGGCCGGGGTGGCCGAGACCGGGACCCTGATGCTGGCCTCGGGCCCGGCCGCGCCGACCAGCCTCAACTTCCTGCCGGAGAACCACATCGTGGTGCTCAAAGCCTCGCAGGTGGTCGGGCCCTACGAGGATGCCTGGGACCGGTTTCGGGCGGCGAACGGCGAGGGCCGGATGCCGCGCACGGTCAATTTCATCACCGGGCCGTCGCGCACCGGCGACATCGAGCAGACCATCCAGATGGGCGCCCACGGGCCGCGGCGCCTCCACGTGATCCTGGTCGAAGACGAGGCCCAGGCCTAGATTCTCTCCATGACTGGCAAGAAGGACGACACCCGCGGCTCGGCGCGCGGAGACGGACCGGAGATCTCGGAGGCCGATCGCGCGCTCTGGCGCAAGGTGACCGAGGACGCCCGACCCTTGGAGAAGCGGCGCGGCGCAGCAGCGGATTCTCCCCGGCCGGAGGATTCCGGCGCGGAAGGCGCGGCCACAGCGCCGCCGTCGGCCAAGCCGCGAAAAGCCGCAGCGCCCGCCCGACCGGCAACGGCCGGCACAACCCGCAAGCCGGCGGCGCCGGCCTTGGAATCCGGCCGAGCCGCCGGGCTGGACCGGCGCAACTTGGAGCGGTTGCGCCGGGGCAAGCTGCCGATCGAAGCGACCATCGACCTGCATGGCGACACCCAGGCCGCCGCCCACCGCCGGCTGAGCGCATTCCTCGCCCGCACCCAGGCGGCTGGCAAGCGCTGCGTCCTGGTGATCACCGGCAAGGGCCGCCTCGGGCGCAGCGAGTCCGGGCAGGAACCGGGCGTGATCCGGGCCAACCTGCCGCGCTGGCTGAACGAGGCGCCCAACCGCGAGCGTGTGCTCGCCTTCGCCCAGTCCCAGCCGAACCACGGCGGCGCCGGTGCCTTTTACGTGCTGCTCAAGCGCCGGCGCGAGGGCTGATCGGCAGCTGGGGCGCGACACGCCGGCGCAAAGCGGCTAAACTCGATTCGGGTTAAACATCCTGCGGGAGAGCGCGATGCGCCTGGAAGGCTCCTGTCACTGCGGCGCCGTGCGTTTCGCGCTCGATGCCGAAGCCCCGGTTCCCTATATGCGCTGCTACTGCTCGATCTGCCGCAAGACCGCCGGCGGCGGTGGCTACGCAATCAACCTTGGCGGTGCGGCGGCGAGCCTGGAGGTGACGGGTGAAGAGCACCTCAGCGTCTACCGCGCCAAGACCCAGTCCCACGGCGAGCCCAGCCAGGCGCAACGAAATTTCTGCAAGCACTGCGGCTCGGCACTCTGGGTCTTCGACCCGCGCTGGCCGGACCTGATTCATCCCTTCGCCTCGGCGATCGATACGCCGCTGCCGGTGCCGCCGGAGCGGGTCCACATCATGCTCGGCTCCAAGGCCGGCTGGGTCGAGGATCCGCGGTCGGGGCCGCAGGACCCGCAATTCGTGGACTATCCCGAGGAGTCCCTGGCCGACTGGCACGCGCGCCACGGCTTGGGTGGCAAATAGCGGGAGGCGCCATGACTCCCTTCGGCGAAAGGCTCCGGGCCCTTCGGGCCGAGCGCGATATCAGCCTTCAGGACATGGCGGCCGGCCTGGGCGTCTCCTCGGCCTATCTCTCGGCCCTGGAGCACGGCCATCGGGGCAAGCCGAACCGCCGTTTCGTGCACCAGGTCTGCCAGTTTCTCGGCATCATCTGGGACGACGCGGAGGCGCTGCAGCGCCTGGCCGACCTCTCGCATCCCCGGGCCGTGGTCGACACGGCCGGCCTCAGCCCGCAGAAGACCGAGTTCGCCAACCGCCTGGCTGCGGAGATCGAGACCCTGCCGGAGGACTGGGTGGCAAGCTGGCTCGCCCAGCTGTCCCGGCGCGCCGACGCCTCGTAACACCCGGAGTCCCGCCGGCTCCGACCTAACCGCATCTTAAGCCCGCTCCGCTAGACCGTCCTCGAGGTCAGCGGATCAAAGGCGAACCCCCGATGAGCAGCGAGCATCTGACCGAAGCCTCCGGCGCCGTGGGGGTCGGAAGCCTTGGGCTTGGCGAGCGGCTGACCCTGCCGATTTTTGCCGCCACCATCTTTCTCGGCGCCTTCCTGCTGTTCTCGGTCCAGCCGATGATCGCCAAGATGGTCCTGCCGCTGCTCGGCGGCTCGCCTTCGGTCTGGAACACGGCGATGGTGTTCTTCCAGGCGGCACTGCTGGCCGGCTACGCCTACGCCCATTTCGGCGTCCGCTGGCTGGGTCTGCGCCGGCAGAGCCTGGTGCACCTGGGGGTCCTGGCGCTGGCCTTCCTGGTTTGGCCGGTGGCCTTGCCCGACGGCTGGGTTCCGCCGGCCGAACGCTTCCCAGTGCTCTGGGTCCTGGCCTTGCTGTCGGTCACGGTCGGGCTGCCCTTCTTCGCAGTCTCGGCGACTGCCCCGGTCCTGCAGAAATGGTTCGCCCGGAGCGGCCACAGCCACGCGGCCGATCCCTACTTCCTCTACAGCACCAGCAACCTGGGCTCGGTTCTGGCCCTGCTGTCCTATCCCTTCGTCATGGAGCCGCTGCTGCGGCTGCAACAGCAGAACTGGGCCTGGTCGTGGGGCTACGTCGGACTTTGCGCGCTGATGGGGCTCTGCGTCCTGGCGATCTGGAAGCGGCTGGCCAAGCCGCTCCCTGCCATGGCCGCAGCCGCTGCGCCGCAGGCCGCAACCCCCGCACCCAGCTGGCGCCGGCGCGGGCGCTGGGTCGCGCTGGCCTTCGTGCCCTCCAGCCTCCTCCTCGGGGTGACCGCGCACATCACCACCGACGTGGCGGCGACGCCGCTGTTCTGGGTCCTGCCGCTGGTGCTCTACCTGCTGACCTACGTGATCGTCTTCGCGCGGCGGCCCCTGCTCAAGCACGACAAGGTCGGTCGGGCGCTGCCCTTCGTCCTGGCCTTGCTGCCGATCCTGTTCTTTTCCTCTCCGAACATCGTGGTGGCCGTCGGCGCGCACCTGGCGATCTTTTTCGCGGTCGCGCTGTTCTGCCACGGGGCCCTGGTCGCCTGCCGGCCGGCCGAGGACCACCTGACCGAGTTCTATCTTTGGATGTCGACCGGCGGCGTGCTCGGCGGCATCTTCAACGCGCTGCTCGCACCGATCCTCTTCCCGGCGATCTTCGAATACGTCCTGGTGCTGGCCCTGGCCTGTCTCTTTCTGCCGGCGGGGTCGGCCGGCCGCCGACCGGTCTGGGGCGATCTGCTGGTGCCGCTGGGCCTGGCCGGAGCCTTCGCGGTGCTGGCGCTCGCCGGGTTCGAGACGTCGACCGGCGAGGGCTCGCTGGACGTCTTCCTGGTGCTCGTGGTGCTGAGCCTGGGAATCTTCCTCAGCCGCAGCCGGCCCTTGCGGATGACGGCGGTGATGCTGGTCGCGCTGTTGCTGCCGACGGCGATCGGCCAGTTCAGCGGCTCTTTGGCTATGGCGCGCAGCTTCTTCGGCGTCTATCGGGTGCTCGAGGTCGGCGAGGCCGGGCGCTTCCGGGTGCTGCTACACGGCACGACCGTGCACGGCGCCCAGGACCAGCGGCGCGGCTATCGCCGGACGCCGACCACCTACTACAGTCCCGAGGGACCCGTCGGCCAGATCTTCGAGGCACTCAACGGCCCGGCCGCGGGGGCACGGCCGCTCAAGAACGTGGGCCTGCTCGGCCTCGGGGTCGGTACGCTCGCCTGCTATCGGCGGCCCGACCAGGCCTGGACCTACTACGAGATTGACCCGGTGGTGGTCCGACTGGCCCGCGATCCGCGCTATTTCAGCTTTCTCGAGGACTGCGGAGCCGAGATCGAAATCGTCCTCGGCGACGGCCGGATCCAGCTGGCGGCCGCGGCCGATGCCGGCTACGACCTGCTGGTCCTGGATGCCTTCAGCTCCGACGCGGTGCCGCTTCACCTGCTGACCGTGGAGGCTTTGGCGCTTTACCGGCAAAAGACAGCGCGCGACGGCTTGATCCTGTATCACGTCTCGAACCGCCATCTGGATCTGGCCCCGATGGTGGCGCGCCTGGCGGAAAGCCAGGGCCTGACGGCCTGGCGGCGGTCCCAGGTGATCCCAAAGGAAGAGAAAGACCTCTACGCCGCCAGTTCCTCGGAGTGGGTGATCATGACCGCAGATCCAGGCCGGGCCGCCCTGCTCGACGGCTTACCGGATTGGCAGCGCCTGCCGGCCGATCCGGCGACGGACCTCTGGACCGACGACTTCTCCAACATCGTCGGCGTGATCCGCTGACGATCGGCCGCGGCTGGCAAGCCTAGAGAATGAACTTCGAGAGGTCGGCGTCCTTGGCGAGCTCGGCGACCCGCTCCTGAACCATCTTGGCGTCGATGGTGATGGTCTCGCCGCCCCGGTCGGTCGCGGTGAAGGAGATCTCCTCCAACAGCTTCTCCATCACGGTCTGCAGCCGCCGGGCGCCGATGTTCTCCACCGTGGCGTTGATCTCGGCGGCCAGGTCGGCCAGGGCGTCGATCGCCTCCTCGGTGAAGTCGAGGGTCACCTCCTCGGTGCCGATCAGGGCCTTGTACTGCGTGACCAGGCTGGCTTCGGGCTCGGTCAGGATGCGCTTGAAGTCGTCGCGGGTCAGCGCGTTCAGCTCGACCCGGATCGGCAGGCGACCCTGCAGTTCGGGCAGCAGGTCCGAGGGCTTGGCCAGGTGGAAGGCGCCGGAGGCGACGAAGAGCACGTGGTCGGTCTTAACCGTGCCGTGCTTCGTCGTCACCGTGGTGCCCTCGATCAGCGGCAGCAGGTCGCGCTGCACGCCTTCGCGGCTGACGTCGGCGCCCACGCGCTCCGAGCGGGCGGTGATCTTGTCGATCTCGTCCAGGAAGACGATGCCGTTCTGCTCGACCGCGGCGATCGCCTCGCCGACCACCATCTCCTGGTCCAGGAGCTTGTCGCTCTCCTCCTCGATCAGAACCTGCATGGCCTGCTCGACGGTCAGGCGCCGCGGCTTTGTCCGGCCGCCGCCCAGGGCCTTTCCGAAGATCTCGTTGAGATTGATCATGCCCATCTGGGCGCCCGGCATGCCGGGGATGTCCATGGTCGGCAGCTGCATCCCGCCGAGATCGTTGACCTGGATCTCGACCTCGCGCTCGTCCAGCTCGCCGCCGCGCAGCATCTGGCGGAACTTGGTCCGGGTCTCGGGCGCCGCATTCTCGCCGACCAGGGTGTCCAGCAGGCGCTCCTCGGCGGCCAGCTCGGCCTGGGCCAGGACCTCCTTGCGCAGGCGCTCCTGGGTCATGGTGATGGCGATCTCGACCAGGTCGCGGATGATCTGCTCGACGTCCCGGCCGACGTAGCCGACCTCGGTGAACTTGGTCGCCTCGACCTTGAGGAAGGGCGCCTGGGCCAGGCGCGCCAGGCGTCGGGCGATCTCGGTCTTGCCGACGCCGGTCGGCCCGATCATCAGGATGTTCTTGGGCAGGACTTCCTCGCGCAGGGCCTCGGGCAGCTGCTGGCGCCGCCAGCGGTTGCGCAGGGCGATGGCGACGGCGCGCTTGGCGGCGTCCTGGCCGACGATGAAGCGGTCGAGCTCGGAGACGATCTCGCGCGGCGAGAAGGCGCCGGGCTCGGGCTGTTCGCGACGCCCACCGGCGCTACGAGGCAGATAGGCTTTCGAGGATGACATTGTCATTTGTGTAGACGCAAATTCCCGCGGCGATGTCCATGGCCTTGCGCGCGATGGCCTCGGCGTCGAGGTCGTCGCGGTCGATCAGGGCGCGCGCCGCCGCCAGCGCGTAATTCCCGCCCGA
>JASJAL010000047.1 GCA_030067055.1 Kiloniellales bacterium
TGGCGCGGGGTTCTGCGCGACGCCTGGGCTAACTACCGGGACGAATCCTTCATCCGGCAGTACCTCAGCCCGCGCCTGATCCGCGAGTTCAAGCTGTTCCTGCTGAACGACGATTCGCGCGACAAGTACTACGAGGTCGGCGCGATCCACGACGAGCGGGGCTATCGCGTGGTCCGCGACAAGCTCGCGACAGCCTACGATATTTCGCAGAACGAGCCGGACATCCAGGTCGTCGACGTCGACCTCAAGGGCGACCGCGAGCTGGTGTTGCGCCACAACGTGCGCGACGGCATCCCCCTGGACGAGAAGAATCGGGACGAGGTCCTGGCCCAGGTCCGCCGGCTCTGGGGCTACGACGTCCGGCTCGCCGGTGTCGATGCGGAAAGCGAAAAGACCCTCTACGAGTCCCGCTCCGTCGCCCAGCGCGCCAAGAAGGACGACAAGGCAAACCCCTGAAGCAAAATCGGCTCAGACTGAATCAATCTGAGCCGTGAATCTTGAGCTACTTCAACGAATGAGAGCATGTTTCACGCATCGCTCCAATGCGGTGTGACGCGATCATTCTCTAATCCTTAGCTGCCGCCGCGGCGTCGACCTCCGCGACCAGCGTGCGCTTGGCCGCCGGCTCGAGGAAGGAGGCCTCGACGGAGTTGCGCGCCAGGGCCGCCAGGTCTGCCCGGCTCAGGCCCAGGGCGTCCTGGACCGCGGCGTAGTTCTCGTTCACGTAGCCGCCGAAGTAGGCCGGGTCGTCGGAGTTGACCGTGACGAAGAGGCCCAGCTCCATCATCCGGCGCAGCGGATGCGCCGCCATCTCGTCGACCACGCAGAGCCGCAGGTTGGACAGCGGGCAGACGGTCAAGGGCATCCGCTCTGCGGCCAGGCGCTCGACCAGCGCCGGGTCGTCCAGGCAACGGACCCCGTGGTCGATGCGCTCGACCTGCAGCGCGTCCAGCGCGCCGCGAATGTAATCGGCCGGCCCCTCCTCGCCGGCGTGGGCGACCGCCCGGAATCCTTCGGCCCGGCTGCGCGCGAAGGCGCGTTCGAACTTTTCCGGCGGATGGCCGAGCTCCGAGGAATCCAGCCCGACCCCGGCGATGCGGTCCTTGTAGGGCAGGGCCTGCTCCAGGGTCGCCAGGGCTGAGTCCTCGTCCAGATGGCGTAGGAAGCAGAGGATCAGCCGGCTGGTCAGACCCAACTTGGCCTCGGCGTCGGACAGCGCTCGATGGATACCGTCGATCACCGTGGCGAAGGCGACCCCGCGCTCGGTATGGCCCTGGGGATCGAAGAAGATCTCGGCGTGGCGCACGTTCTCGGCCGCCGCCCGCTCAAGGTAGGCCCAGGTCAAGTCGTAAAAGTCCTGTTCGGCCTGCAGCACGCTCATACCTTGGTAGTAGAGGTCGAGGAAGTCCTGGAGGTTGCCGAAGTCGTAGGCGGCGCGCAGCGCCTCGACCGAGTCGTAGGGCAGTTTGATGCCGTTCCGCTCGGCCAGGGCCAGCATCAGCTCCGGCTCCAGGGTGCCTTCGATGTGGAGGTGCAGCTCGGCCTTGGGCAGGCTCTGGATGAAGTCTCGATCGGCCATGCGAAGCTTCTCGTCCTTGTCTGATCGGGGTGCCGGAGTGTAGCACTGAGTAACCGCCCGGCTGGATAAGAGATAGACCGGAGAGAGGACAGGACCATGACGGCAGCCCCGGAGCACAGCCGGATCACTCCGCTCTTCGAGGCGGGGGCCATCGCCCGGCGGATCACCGAGCTCGCCGAGGAGGTAGAGGCCAGGATCGAAGCCGACGACTTCGTGGTGGTCGGCTTGCTGAAGGGCAGCTTCGTCTTCGTCGCCGACCTGGTGCGGGCGCTGGATGCCCGGGGCCTTCGGCCGCGGATCGAGTTCCTGCGCCTCTCGAGCTACGGCCTGGCAAAGCAGAGCGCCGGCGAGGTCCACCTGATCGGCGACATTCCGACCGACATCGCCGGGCGGAAGATCCTGCTGGTCGACGACATCGTCGATACCGGCCGCTCCCTCGCCTACGCCCGGACGCTGATGGAGCAGCGCGAGATCGGACCGCTGTGGACCTGCGCCCTGATCGACAAGCCGAGCCGCCGCGAGGTCGAGATCACGGCGGACTTCGTCGGCTTCACGGTCGGCAACGTCTTCATCGCCGGCTACGGCATCGACTACGCGGAACAATACCGCCACCTGCCCTACATAGGCGCGGTCGAGTAGTCTCCCGAGTCGGCTCGCGCTGGAGTCCCATCCTTATACCAAGGAGCCGCCGCCTCAGCCAATGATCGCCCAGAAGATCAGCAGATTGCCGATCCAGCCCACGGCAAAAGCCAGGGTGCGCAGCCAGGGAATGCCGGCGATATGGACCACGGTCTGTACGATCCGGGCCCAGAAGAAGAGCTGTACGCCAAGGGCTGCGAGGTCGCTGGCCACCCCGGCGACCTGGGCGATCAGGACCAGGGCCGCGAAGGGCACCAGGTTCTCCACCAGGTTCATGTGCGCCCTGTGGCAACGCTGCGCCCAGGCCGGCAGGTCGTCGTAGAAACCGGTCGGATAGCTCACCGCGCGGCTCAGCCCGCGGGTCCTGATCTCCGCCAGGATGTAAGGGATCCAGAGCAGGAGCGACAGCAGCGCCGTATAGGCCAGGTAGCGCAGCTCGATGTTCAGCAGCAGCAGGTCCGACGGCATCTATGCCTCCCGATGATGGTGACCGATCGCGCGCAAGTCGCGCGCCGAGCGCAGTCTATCCGAACGCGGCCGGGTGGCGAGCGAGCAATTCCCGGCAGGCGCGAGCGCGGTTGGGGCACAGGGCCGAGGCAGAAACGCGGCGGCGAAACCTTCAGGACCGCAGGGACTCCAGGTCGGGGAGCGGCCGCGACATCTCGGCGTGACCCGCCATATGGCGCTCCAGGGCGGCCGCGATCCGCAGCAGACCGGCGTCGTCCTGACAGCGACCGACGATCTGGATGCCGAACGGCAGGCCGCGATGGTCGCGCCCGCAGGGCAGCACCACCACCGGATGGGTGGTCATGGTGATGCCGTAGGTGATCGCCAGCCAGCGCATGTAGGTATCCATGGCCAAGCCGCTGATCTCGGTCACGTAGAGTTGCTCGTGCGGGAAGGGCGACACCGAGCAGGCCGGGCAAATCAGGACGTCGATCTCGTCGTAGAGCTGGAGAAAACGCCGGTAGGCCTTGGTCTGCTCGGCGTGGGCCCAGGCGATGTCCGAGGCGGTATAGACCAGGCCGCGCTCCAGGTTGTCGATCACGTTGGGGCCGAGCTCGTCGCGGTGCTGCTCGATCCGCTCCGCGTGGGCGGCCAAGAAGTTGACCCCGCGCAGGATCTCGAAGACCTCGTGTACCGGCCCCAGGTCCGGGTCACGCGCCTCGCAGGCGGCGAAGGCCGGCGCAATGGCGGCCATACGCTCGCGGAACACCGCGCGGATCTGGTCGTCCACCGGGGCGCAGCCGAGGTCCTCGGAGGTCGCGACTCTGAGGCTCGAGAGGTCGATCTCTTCCGCGAGCTCGCCCAGCTCTGGATCCAGGGCCTGGGAGAAGGGATCCCGCGGGTCCCAATCGACCTGCGAGCGGAACAGCAGGGCGGTGTCGGCCAAGCTGCGGCCCATCGGGCCCTGGACCGGCAGCGGCGACCAGCCGACCGGCCGGTCCTCGTCCGGTACCAGCCCGGGCGAGGGCCGGTAGCCGACCACGCCGCAGAAGCCGGCCGGCGTGCGCAGGCTGCCGCCGAAGTCGGAGCCGGTCGCGAGCGGCATCATCCCGGTCGCCAGGGCCACCGCCGAACCGCCGGAGGAACCGCCGCAGGTGAGCTCGGGGTCGAAGGGATTGCCGGTCGCGCCGTAGACCTTGTTGCGGGTGTTGGCGCCGGCGCCGAACTCCGGCGTGTTGGTCTTGCCGAGCACGATGCCGCCCGCGGCGCGCAGGCTGGCCACCATGCGCTCGTCCGCCTCGGGCACGTGGTCCTTGTAGAGCAGGGAGCCGAAGGTCGTGCGCAGACCCTCGGTCGGATTGAGGTCCTTGATTCCCAGGGGCAGGCCGTGCAGCGGCCCGAGCTCCTCGCCCTCCAGGACCGCCCTCTCGGCCGCCACGGCTTCGGACCGGGCTCGCTCTTCGCAGGTCGCGACCACCGCGTTCAGCGCCGGGTTCACCGCCGCGATGCGCGCCAGGCAGCTCTCCAGCAGCTCGACCGGCGATATCTCCTTTCTGCCAATGCGCCGACGCAACTCGACCGCGTCGAGATCACACAGCTCAGTCATGTCTATCCCTTTCGTCTTCTTTTTTTGTTGTCGCTTTCGCGTCTTGCTTTTTTTCTATCCTGCGGGCGTACCTCCGTTGCCCAGGTCCCAGAACAGGCCGGTCATGATCTGCAGCGCCTCCCGCGAGACCGGCTCGAGAATGTGCTCGTCCGGCGCATGCTGCGAGCAGGAGGCATAGGAGTGCGGCACCCAGATGGTCGGCAGGCCCAGCACCTCGGCGAAGACGTCGTTGGGCAGGGAGCCGCCCAGGTTGGGCAGCACCGCCACCGGTTTTCCCGAGGTCGATTCCAGCGAGGCGATGGCCCAGCGCGCCCAGGGATGCTCGGGATCCAGGCGGGTCGCGGCCATGATGTCCTCGGCTGGGGTGATTTCGACCATCTCAAAGCCCCTGGCATCGAGGTGCCGGCGCAGTCCGGGCATGAAGGCCTCGGGATCGCTCGGCACCACGTAGCGCAGGTGGCAATGCGCCGTGGCCCGCGGCGGAATGGCGTTGACCGGGTTGTCGGGATTGCCGGTCTTGAAGGCCAGGACCTCGAAGGAATTCCAGGCGAAGACCCGCTCCGCCGGGGTCAGGCCCGGCTCGCCCCAGTCCGGGTCGACCTCGGGACCCTCGGGACCGCCGTCGATCTCGAGCCCGGCGACCGCGGCGCGTACCGAGTTGGGGATCGCCGGCGGCCGCCATTCCGGGACCAGGATCTCGCCGCGCGGGCCGGTCAGGCTGGCGATGGCGTGGGCCAGGATGATGCCCGGATTGGCCAGTAGCCCGCCCCAGTTCCCGGAATGATGGCCGCCGGCGCGCAGGTCCACGGTCAGGTCGAAGTTGTAGACCCCGCGCGCGCCCATGAAGATGGTCGGGCGATCGGGCGCCAGTCGCGGTCCGTCCGAGGCGATGAAGACGTCCGCGCCGAAGAGGTCCTTGTGGGCCGCGCAGAACTCACGCAGCCCCGGCGAGCCGGTCTCCTCGCTGGTCTCGACCAGCAGGACCAGGTTGAAGCCGAGGCGGCCGCGGACTTCGAGAACCGTCGCCAAAGCGGCCAGATTGATCGTGTGCTGGCCCTTGTTGTCAGCGGTGCCGCGGCCGTACCAGCGCGGGCCGACCTTCTTCAACTCCCAGGGATTGAGGCCATCCTGCCACTGGTCGTCGTAGCCCCGGACCACGTCGCCGTGGCCGTAGCTCATCACGGTCGGCAGGCCCTCGGCCTCGACCCGGGTCGCGACCAGCAAGGGCCCGCCCCGCTCGACGGGATTGTCGAAGATCCGGCAGGCGAAGCCGAGCGACTCCAGGCAGGGCTGAAGCTCGTCCGTCAGGTAGCGGTAAAGCTCCGGCTTTTGCGCCGGTTCCTGGCTCTCGGTGTGAATCGCGACCCGACGCGCCAGGTCGGCGAAGAAGCCGCCGTCGTCGAAATAGCTGGTGGCGCGCTCGATGGCGCTGGCACGGTTCACCGCGGCCTCCCGTCGCTAACTGCTCCTAAAGGCCCGGACTCTACGCTGCTGGGTTCGCAACGCCGGGGGTGTCTGGCGCGTTCAGTCTAGCACCGAATGCCCGGCATCAGGCTGCAATGATGCAACCCTGCCTGCGCCAGCGCAGCGCAGGCCGAAGCGGACCGCGCCGCGGCGGCTTGGGCGCTCCCGGCCGCCGCGCAGTCCGTCCCTGGTTCAGCCTCCCCCGAGGCTCAACCCGACATGCGGTCGACGGCGGTCGGGGCGTGGACCTCGGCCGAGCGGTTCACCGCGTCGTAATAGGGCGCGAAGGTCGGCCGGTCGACGTAGCGGCCCTTGCCCTTCTCGGTGCGGACCTCGCCGTCCTGGTAGACCACTGCGCCCTGGCTGATGGTCACGGTATTGATGCCCTTGACCGTCATGCCCTCGAAGATGTTGAAGTCGATGTTCTGGTGGTGGGTGTCCTTGGAGATGGTCCGCTCCCGCTCCGGATCCCAGATCACCACGTCGGCGTCGGCCCCGACCGAGAGTGAGCCCTTGCGCGGGTAGATGTTGAAGATTTTGGCCGCGTTGGTCGAAGTGATGCCGACGAACTCGTTGACCGTCAGCCGGCCCGAGTTCACCCCGTGGTGCCAGAGCACGTGCATCCGGTCCTCGACCCCGCCGGTGCCGTTGGGGATCTGGGTGAAGTTGTTGTGGCCCATGCGCTTCTGCGGCGTGCAGAAGCAGCAGTGGTCGGTCGCCGTGGTCTGCAGCATCCCGGCCTGGAGACCGCGCCACAGGGCCTCCTGGTGGTGCGACGGCCGAAAAGGCGGGCTCATGACGTGGTGCGCCGCATAATCCCAATCGGGATTGCGGTAGACTGAATCGTCGATCAGCAGGTGCCCGGCCAGGACCTCGCCGAAGACCCGCTGGCCCTCGTTGCGGGCCCGGGTGATGGCTTGCAGCGAGTCGATGCAGGAGTTGTGCACGATGTAGAGCGGCACGTTGAGCACCTGGGCGATGCGAATCGCCCGGTCGGCCGCCTCGCCTTCGACCTCGGCCGGGCGCGACTGCGGATGGCCTTCCGGCCCGGTAATGCCCTCATCCAGCAGCTTTTTCTGCAGGTGCGCGACCAGCTCGCCGTTCTCGGCGTGGACGGTGCAAATGGCGCCCAGCTCCCGGGCCCGGCCGAAGGACTTCACCATGATCTCGTCGTCGGCCATGATCGCGCCCTTGTAGGCCATGAAGTGCTTGAAGGAATTGACCCCGTGATCACGGGTCAGGGTCCCCATGGCCTCGTGCACCGTGTCGTCCCACCAGGTGATGGCGACGTGGAAGCTGTAGTCGGTGGCCGCCTTTTCGGCCCAGCCGCGCCAGGTGGTGTAGGCCTCCATGATGTCCTGCTTCGGATTGGGGATCACGAAGTCGATGATCATCGTGGTCCCGCCGACCGCGCCGGCCGTGGTGCCGGAGAAGAAGTCCTCCGAGGCCACCGTGCCCATGAAGGGCAGCTCCATGTGGGTGTGCGGATCGATTCCGCCGGGCAGGACGTAGCAGCCGCCGGCGTCGATCACCTCGGCCCCGGCCGGCGCATCGAGATCCACACCGATGGCCGCGATCTTGTCACCCTCGATCAGCAGGTCCGCCCGCTGAGAAAGGTCGGCGTTGACGACCGTGCCGCCTCGAACCAACAGAGTCATCGTTCTTCTCCCATGTTCCGCGTTCGCTCCTTTCCCTCCTGCCCGGGCCTTACACGGCTGCCCGGTGCGGCAAAGGAGACGCCTTCCAAACACTTCCTCCCCCTTGAGGGGGAAGGATCAAGGAGGGGGTGGCGGCCAACAGGCCGCAAAATCGCTCGAAGCGACCGAATTTGGGGGCGAAGCTTACCCCCCACCCTACCCTCCCCCTCAAGGGGGGAGGGTTCTTCGCACCTATCCTCTTCGTCATGCAGACGGCCGCGGAATGCCCCCGCGGCACGTCTCTTTCAGCTCCTCAGTTTGCCATGGCCTTGTCGATCACGGCGTGGGTCCAGGCGCCCTCGGGCTCCTTGGTGATCACCGGATCGGAGCCGCCCGACAGCAGAGTCTTCACTGTACGATCATAGTCCGCCGGATCGAGCTTGCCGTCGGAGCCCTCGGTCAGCTTGTTGATCTCGCCCATCATGCGGATCTGATGCTTCTCGGTCTGGGCGCCGGTCGCGTCGTTCTCCAGCACGATCAGGGCCGCCTCCTTCTGGTTCTCGCGGGCCCAGTCCCAGCCCTTCATCGAGGCCTTGACGAAACGCGCCATGCGCTCGACGAAGGCGGCATCGCTGAGCCGATCCTCCAGCACGTAGAGGCCGTCCTCCAGCGTCGCGACACCCTCGTCCTCGTACTTGAAGACCAGGAGGTCGTCGGCCGGAATGCCGGCATCGATGACCTGCCAGTACTCGTTATAGGTCATGGTCGAGATGCAGTCGGCCTGCTTCTGCAGCAGGGGGTCGACGTTGAAGCCCTGCTTCAGGACGGTCACGCCGTCCGAGCCGCCCTTGGTCGGGATACCGAGCTGCGACATCCAGGAGAGGAAGGGATACTCGTTGCCGAAGAACCAGACCCCCAGGGTCTTGCCCTTGAAATCGGCGGCCGCCTTGATTCCGGTCTCCTTGCGGCAGGTCAGCATCATGCCCGAGCGCTTGAAGGGCTGGGCTATGTTGACCAGGCCGACGCCCTTTTCGCGCGAGGCCAGGGCCGAGGGCATCCAGTCGATGATCACGTCGGCGCCGCCGCCGGCGATCACCTGTGGCGGCGAGATGTCCGGGCCGCCCGGGTTGATGGTGACGTCGAGTCCGGCCTCGTCGTAGAGGCCCTTCTCTTTGGCCACGTAGTAGCCGGCGAACTGGGCCTGGGTCACCCACTTGAGCTGCAGGGTGACCTCGTCGGCGGCCTGGGCCGAGACGGCCGCGAGCGCCAGCGCCCCTGCCGCAAGTGTGGTGACGAGAGTGGTTGTGCGTTTCTTCATCGGTTTTCTCCTTTGAGCCTCCCCCATTATCGCGATCTGGTCACCGCCTCTCTCGGTAGGAGGGGTGCCAGAAGGTGACGCCGCGTTCGGCCAGCGCCACCAGTCCGTAGAAGGCGGACCCCGCCAGGGCCGCCATGACGATCTCCGCCCAGACCATGTCGACGTTCATGCGCCCGACCTCGGTCGAGATCCGGAAGCCCATGCCGACGATGGGCGTGCCGAAGAACTCCGCCACGATGGCGCCGATCAGCGCCAAGGTCGAGTTGATCTTGAGGGCGTTGAAGATGAAGGGCATGGCCGCCGGCAGCCGCAGCTTCAACAGGGTGTGCCAGTAGCCGGCGCCGTAGGACTGCATCAGGTCCCGCTCCAGCGCGCCGGCGGCGGCCAGGCCGGTGACCGTGTTGACCAGCATCGGGAAGAAGGTCATGACCACGACCACCGCCGCCTTGGACTGCCAGTCGAATCCGAACCACATGACCATGATCGGCGCGATGCCGACGATCGGCAGGGCCGACACCAGGTTGCCGAGCGGCAGCAGGCCGCGCTGCAGGAAGGGCACCCGGTCGACCAGGATCGCGACCAGGAAGGCGCTGCCGCAGCCCAGGACATAGCCCGAGATCACCGCCTTTATGAAGGTCTGGTGGAAGTCCGCCGCCAGGATGTCGAGCGAGCCGGCGATTCGTTCGCCGATCATGCTTGGCGGCGGCAGCAGGACCTGGGGCACGCCGAAGCCGACCGTCACCACCTCCCAGAGGAAGACCAGCCAGAGCCCGAAGGCGGCCGGTACCAGCAGGTCGACCAGGCGCTGCACCCCTCGATCCAGGCTGCGGAACTCGGCGATCCCGTCGATCGCCCGCCAGGCCGCGGCCCAGAGCGCCAGGACCAGGAGCCAGAAGCCGGACCCGACGGACCCGGCGAGGCCACGGTTGTGCAGCAGGTGCAGCGCCAGCCCGGCGCCGAGCACCACCAGGATAAGCAACAGCAGGGTCGCCGAAGATGCCGCCGGCCGCCGCCAGGCGAACCAGGTCGAGACTGCGATCAGGACCAGCAGATAGCCGGCGGCGATCGGGAAGCTCCAAAGGAACAATGTCTCACCCTCCGCCGCCCCCGGCCCGAGGGGCGCGAAGACGGCGATGAGCGCCAGCAGCGCCGCCAAAGCCGTCCAGGGCTCGAAACGGCCGATCACGCCCGGCCTCCCATGCGCCGCAGCACGAGCCGCTCGCCAGCGCCAACCAGGGCGACCATGATCGCCGCCAGGAAGGCCGCGGTCAGCAGTGCCGACCAGATCTGGATCGTCTGGCCGTAGTAGGAGCCGGCCAGCAGCCGCGCGCCGAGGCCGGCCTGGGCCCCGGTCGGCAGCTCGCCCACGATGGCGCCGACCAGGCTGATCGCGATCGCGACCTTGAGGCTGGTGAAAAGGAAAGGCAGCGCGCTCGGCCAGCGCAGCATCCAGAAGGTCTGCCAGCGGCTGGCGCTGTAGGTCCGCATCAGGTCCATCTGCAGGGGATCGGGCGAGCGCAGGCCCTTGACCATGCCGATGGTCACCGGAAAGAAGCAGAGGTAGGTCGAGATGATCGCCTTGGGCACCAGGCCCTTGAGGCCGATCGCGCCCAGCACCACCACGATCATCGGCGCGATCGCCAGGATCGGGATGGTCTGAGAGGAGATCACCCAGGGCATCAGGCTCTTGTCCAGGCTGCGCACGTGGACGATGCCGACCGCCAGCAGGATGCCGAGCCCGGTGCCGATGGCGAAGCCGAGCAGGGTCGAGGACAGGGTGACCCAGGAATGGAAGACCAGGCTGCGCTTGGAAGTGATCCTCTTGTCCAGGATGGTCGCCTTCATCTCGGCCAGGACCTGGTGCGGCGCCGGCAGCACCGGGCGCTCCTGGGCTAGGGTCGCGGCGACCAGATCGGCCGTGCCCCAGTCGACTTTCTGGCGCTCGAAGGTATCGATCTGGAAGGGCGCGTTCATGAACACCGCGCCGGCGTACCAGAGGACCAGGATCGCCAGGACCACCACCGCGACCGGCCCGCTCCGCCCGGCGAGGAGCCGGGCCAGGAGGCCCGGATCCGAAGCCGGCGCGGCGAGGGCCTCAGTCGTCATAGCTGTGCCCTTCGCGCAGGCCCTCGCGGACCCGGTGGGCGACCTCCAGGAACTCCGGGCTCTCGCGGATGTCCAGCGTACGGTCGCGCGGGAAGTCGGTCTCGATGACGTCGATGATCCGACCCGGCCGCGGCGACATGACCACGATCTTGTTCGACAGGAAGACCGCCTCGGGGATCGAATGGGTGACGAAGACCACGGTCTTGGCGGTCTTCTCCCAGAGCTGCAGCAGCTGCTCGTTGAGGTGGTCGCGGACGATCTCGTCCAGGGCGCCGAAGGGCTCGTCCATCAGCAACAGGTCGGGATCGAAGCAGAGCGCGCGGGCGATCGAGGCGCGCTGCTGCATGCCGCCCGAGAGCTGCCAGGGGAACTTCTTCTCGAAGCCGCCCAGGTTAACCAGCTCCAGGTAGCGCTTGGCGCGTTCCTGGCGCTCGGCCTTGGGCACCCCCATGATCTCCAACGGAAGGGTGACGTTGCGCTGGATGCTGCGCCAGGGATAGAGCGCCGGCGCCTGGAAGACGTAGCCGTAGATCCGCCGCTGCCGCGCCTCGTGGGGCGAGACCCCCTCGACCGTGATCGACCCCTCGGTCGGCTGCTCCAGGTCGGCGATGACCCGCAGCAGGGTAGTCTTGCCGCAGCCCGAGGGTCCGATGAAGGAGACGAAGTCGCCCTGGCCGATCTGCAGGTTCACCTGCGACAGCGCATAGACCGGCCCGTCCGCGGTCTCGAAGGTCAGGGACAGATCGCGCGCCTCGACGACCCAGGGCGCAGCCCCGGGCGCCGCGCTGTCCGGCGGCTGCGCCGCCTCGCTCTTGACCGGCAGAGACGTCATGGCTCCGCTTTCGGCTCCTTCTTTGCAGCCCCGCGACAACGCCTCAGTTGGCCTGCCCCGCCTTGTCGAGCATGGCGCGCAGCAGGACCTCGCCGCCGGCGGTGATCCATTCCGGCTTGGCGTCCTCGATCTCGTTGTGGCTGATGCCGTCGACGCAGGGCACGAAGATCATCGAGGTCGGCGCCACCTTGGCCAGGTAGCAGGCATCGTGCCCTGCGCCCGAGACCATGTCGCGCATGGCGTAGCCGCAGTCCTCGGCACCCTTGCGCACCGCCGCCACACAGCTCTCCTCGAAAGGCACCGGCGCGTAGTAGAAGATCTGCTCCAGCTCCATTTCCAGGCCGATGTCCTTGGCGATCTTCTCGACGCCCTCGCGCATCGCCGCGTCCATCTGGGCGAGCACGTCGTCCTCGGGATGGCGGAAGTCGATGGTCACGAAGACCCGGCCCGGGATCACGTTGCGCGAGTTGGGATGGACGTTGAGCATGCCGCAGGTCGCGCAGGCTACGGGCGCGTTGTCCAGGCCGATCCGGTTGACCAGCTCGACCACCCGCGCCGCGCCCAGAAGGGCGTCCTTGCGCCGGTCCATCGGGGTCGGCCCGGCGTGGGATTCGACCCCGGTCAGGGTCAGCTCGTACCAGCGCTGGCCCTGGGCGTCGGTGACCACGCCGATCGGCTTGTCCTCGGCCTCCAGGATCGGGCCCTGCTCGATGTGGGCCTCGAAGTAGGCGTGCACCTCGCGGCCGCCGACCTCTTCGGGGCCGGCGTAGCCGATGCGCTCAAGCTCCTCGCCCATGGTCTTGCCGTCCTGGTCGGCACGCGACAGGCCGTACTCCAGGTCGAAAACCCCGCCGAACACGCCGGAGGAAACCATAGCCGGGGCAAAGCGCGAGCCCTCCTCGTTGGTCCAGACCACGACCTCGACCGGGTGCTCGGTCTCGTAGCCCAGGTCGTTGAGGCTGCGCACCACCTCGAGCCCGGCCAGCACCCCGAAGACCCCGTCGAAGCGGCCGCCGGTCGGCTGGGTGTCCAGGTGGCTGCCGGTCATGACCGGGGGCAGGTCGTCGTTGCGCCCGGCCCGGCGGGCGAAGATGTTGCCCATCTTGTCGACCTTGATGGTGCAGCCGGCCTCCTCGCACCAGCGCACGAAGAGGTCGCGGCCCTGCTTGTCCAGGTCGGTCAGTGCCAGGCGGCAGTTCCCGCCCTTCTCGGTCGCACCGATCTTGGCCATCTCCATGATGCTGTCCCAGAGACGATTGCCGTCGATCCCCAGATTGCGCGTCTCCGCCATGGCAGTCTCCCGCTCCTCTTTCAGCCCGTTGTCTGTCTCCGATACGCCGCCGTCACCACCGCCCCGAATGTCACCACCGGATCAAGTCCCGCCGTGACGGCTTAGGATAGGGCCAGCGCAGTGTGAGCATCCGTAGCCGGTTCCTAGTTCAGATCCAGCAGCACGTCGTAGGTCTCCGGCCGGCGGTCGCGGAAGAACTGCCAGGTGTTCCGGACCTCGCGGACCATGTCCATATCCATCTCGTGGACCAGCAACTCGTCCCGGTCGCGGCTCGCCTCGGCCTCGATCTGGCCGCGCGGGTTGACGAAATAGCTCTGGCCGTAGAATTCGCCGATGTTCCAGGGCGCCTCGGTGCCGATCCGGTTGATCGCGCCGATGTAGACCCCGTTGGCCACCGCCGAGGCCGGCTGCTCCAGCTTCCAGAGGTACTCGGACAGCCCGGCCACCGTCGCCGATGGATTGACGATGTACTCCGCGCCCTGCAGCGCCAGGGCCCGCCAGCCCTCGGGGAAGTGCCGGTCGTAGCAGATGTAGACCCCCAGCCGGCAGGCGCCGGTCTCGAAGACCGGCCAGTCCGAGGCGCCGGGCTTGAAGAAGAACTTCTCCCAGAAGCCGGCGACGTGCGGGATGTGGGTCTTGCGGTACTTGCCGAGGTAGGTTCCGTCGCCGTCGATCACCGCGGCGGTGTTGTAGTAGACCCCGGTCATCTCCTCCTCGTAGATCGGGACCACGATGACCATGCCGTGCTTCTTGGCGTACTCCTGCATCAGGCGGGTGGTGTGGCCGTCGGGGATCGCTTCGGCGGCGGCGTACCACTTGCTGTCCTGGCTCGGGCAGAAGTAGGGCTGGGTGAAGACCTCCTGGAAGCAGAGCACCTGAACGCCTTGCTTGCCGGCCTCGTCGATCAGCGGCAGATGCGCCTCCAGCATGGCATCCCGGATCGCCTCGGGAGACATCGAGGTGTCGCCCTTCAGCGCCATCTGGATCAGGCCGCCCTTCAGCTTCGCCATGAAGTCTCTCCCAAGAAGTCCGTCGTCGTCTCGCCAAGACCGCGGCGCCGCAGCCGCACCGGCTCCCGGGCGAAAGCGAAGATCGGGCAGATGGAAGGTCGGGATTCGGCAGCGCAGCGGTCAAAGCGCGCCCGATGCCTGGTTGTGCGACGCCGTGAAACCTGCGGCGTCTCCCTTGATCTTTCCCTGCCGTCGGTCGCTCGCGACCTTATCGTCCTTGGCCCTTGCCCGGGCGGTCTTCAGGCCTAAGGGCCGATCATATCAGCCCTTTCGGCAGCTGCATCGACTATAATAAAATTGACCAAATGGTCAAGAACACCGCACCCCTCCCGCACAGACGGCACTGGGGCTGACCCCGCTGCGAAGCGGGCTCCTTCGCTTCGTTCTCGGCCAGCTTCAGCGGCTCCATCGGAGGCTCAGCGGCTGAAGAGAGTCAGAAACCCAGGGCGCGGCCGAAGCCAGGCGGCGAAGCTGTCCAGGCGTTCCGCTTCCGCTCGGTAGTCCTCCGCGGAAAGGTTCGAGTGCATCTCCCCGGTGTAAATCCGCTCGGCCGAGGCTCGGGATGATCGGGCGCCGTCTTCGCAACGCTCGATGAGCCGCCCCCTGGCCTTGCGGTCCCCTGCTAGCAGCAGCCCGGCAAGCCTTTCGGCAAGCTCCCTGCCGCCGGCGCTGCTGGCGGCCTGATAGATCGCGTGGTCGTTTGCCCGGGCGCCAGCTCGAACCAGCCGCTCCACAAGGACGCGATCGGCCGTCGGCGCCAGAAGCTGCAGGGTCTGGTCACCCGCCGGAAGCCCACGATCCAGGAGGGCATGGACGAGGGGGATCTGCTTCTGCGCCAGGGCGTGGTCCAGGAGGTTGCCCCGCCCTGGAAGCATCTGAAAGAGATCGACGCCGGCCGCCTCGAGCTGTGATAGCAGCCCTTCATCTCCGGTTTCCGCCAGATGCTCCAAGGCCAAGCGGCAAAGTTGGGCGTCTCCGGCGATCCGGCCGTCGTCTATCGCCGCGCGCCAATAGGGTACGGCCTGATGGAGAACCTGTTTAAGCTCTTCGGCTTCGGCCGGATGGAGAGTGTCGTGCCTGACCGCATCTTCGATGGCTTCGAGCGCCTCTAGCCCAGCGGCATAGCTTTCTGGATCGGCCGTCAGCGGGTCGCTTCGGAGATGCAACAGGCCGAAGAATTCGCGGAGGTCATCCGCCAGACGCGTGACGGAGGCCTGGTGCAGGCTCAGAGGCCAGGCCTCGGGAATGCCCTCGCTGAAGGCATAGATTGCCCCATAATCCTCCTGATCGACGCGGACGTAGAGCCGCTCCAGATACTCGAAGCCACCGAAAGGCAGAAGGTCCAGCCGGCAGTCGCTATACATGACCTCCTCGCCCTCTGCCTCCGCCATGCATTCCTGCTCGTGTTCGATCCAGCCATCCAGGTCGCGATAGGAGTCGCTCCCGGGATAGAAGATCTCTGAAAAGGAGAAGCGATGGATGTGTTCCTTTTCGTCGCCATAAGCCACGTCGAGGTCGTAGTCGACGCGGCCACCGTAGCAGAGCCTCCAAAGCGCCTTGAGATCGGGCGGGACGGGGCCGCTCAGCTTTTCTTCAATGCGCGCGATCTCCTGATCGGTGACCGGTGGCCGAGCCCGGAAGATCACCCTCTCCTCGAAAAGGACGATATCGGCCTGCCGAAATACCCTGTCGACCATTGCGAAATCCCGAAGCCACCGACCACCTCAGTGCTAGCAGATTTCGAGTTGACACTGAATGACCGACGAAATGGTCAAGCCCAGGGTTTCACCGGCGATCAAGATGCCGTCTGCGACTCCAAGTGTGCTGACCTCGAAGCGACCCGTGAAATCGGATAAGATTGCGCTGAAGATCGCCAGGACGTCCCGTCAGAGAGACAACCATGAGCAGGAAATCAATCGCCTCCGTGCTGATCGCCGCAGTTTGCTTGGTGATCCTGCTTCTCGGCAGCGCCCGGGCCGAACACTGGCTGAACGCCGACGGATCCCAGGACTTTGTACGCTCGGTTCTCTGGATTCCGATCGAGGCGTGGTCCCAGCGCGGCTACCTAGAGTGTCCGGCCCACGCTGCCTACGCGGAGGGCAGGATCACCCCGCTGCTGCTTTCGAGTTGCGGGCCTGTTACCGGGTGTGAGGAGCTGGAGCCCGAGTTCTATTTGAGGGGCTGCGGAGCCTGATGCGGCCGGGCCGCCGAGTTCGGCCGCCTGCCGTAGGCTCGTCGCAGCACTTGACGCACCCCGCCCGATCACCCGGCCCAGAGCTCTCGCAACCGCTGGCGGGCGAAGAAGTAGAGGGCGGCGTGGCCGCGGGCGTCGTCCAG
>JASJAL010000290.1 GCA_030067055.1 Kiloniellales bacterium
TTATGTAGGTCTAGCGCCCGCCTCTTTACAGGTGGTGATCAGGCGGCGCTCGGCCGGACCACCCGGGCCAGGACCAGGGCGTCCACCTGCGCGGCCCCGGCGCGGCGCAGCACCCGAGCGCAGGCCGAGAGGGTCGCACCGGTGGTTAGCACATCGTCGATCAGCAGCAGGCGCCGGCCTTCGACCTCTTGGCGCCGGCGCGGGTCGACCGCGAAGGCGCCCTGCAGGTTGCGCTTGCGCGCGGCCGCGGAGAGCCGGCCTTGGGGCGGGGTGTGCTTGCGCCGGAGCAAGAGGTCCGGGCGGTAGGGCAGCCCGGTCTTGCAGCCGAGGGCCAGGGCCAAGAGGGCAGCCTGGTTGTAGCGCCGGGTGAAGAGCCGGCGCCAGTGCAGCGGTACCGGCAGGATCATCTCGGCCTCGGCCAGCAGGTCGGCCCCGGCCCGCTCCAGCCAGGCGGCATAGGCCGGTGCGGCCTCGGTCCGGTCGCCGTGCTTGAAACCGAGGACCAGCCCCCGGCTCTGGTCGTCGTAGCGCAGCACCGCCCGGGCCCGGTCGAAGTCCGGCTGCCGGCGCAGGCAAGCGCCGCAGAAGACCTCGGGCCCCGGGTCGTAGGCGAAGGGCAGGCCGCAGATCCCGCAATGCGGCGGCGCCAGGAACTCGATCCCCTGCCAGCAGCCCGGGCAGAGGCTGCCCGGCGCCGAGACCAGCCCGCCACAGGACAGGCAGCGCGGCGGGAGCAGGGCATTGAGCACCGAGCGGCCGGCCAAGCCGACGGCCCCTCGCAATCCGGGCACAGCAACCATGCCGCGAGTCTCGGCCTCCGGCCGGCCGGCGTCAACGCTCCGAAGCCGGAAGGCCGAGGTTTCCGGGCGCGGCCGCGGCATGCCATATAGACGGTGTGAGCGACAGCATCACCATTTTCGACCGCAGTCTTCTCCGCCGACGCCGGGCCAGAGCCGCCGGTCTGGGCGGCGAGACCGCGCTGCTGCGCGAGGTCGCCGAGCGTCTCGCCGACCGCCTGGACGACGTGAACCGTCGCTTCCGCCTCGCCCTGGACCTGGGCTGCCGCAGCGGCACCCTGGGCCGGACCCTGAGGGGCAGGGGCGGCGTCGAGACCCTGGTGCAGAGCGACCTGGCCCCCGAGATGGCAGCGCGGGCGGCGGGCGCTGACGGTCCAGCCCTGGCCGCCGACGAAGAGTTCCTGCCCTTCAGCACCGAGAGCTTCGACCTGGTGCTCTCCTGCCTGTCGCTGCACTGGGTCAACGACCTGCCGGGCGCCCTGATCCAGATCCGCCACGCCCTGAAACCCGATGGCTTGTTCCTGGCGGCGCTGCTGGGCGGCGAAACCCTGACGGAGCTGCGCCAGGCACTGCTGGAGGCGGAACTCGAGGTCGAGGGCGGCGCCAGCCCGCGGGTCTCGCCCTTCGCCGACCTGCGCGACCTGGGCGGCCTGCTGCAGCGCGCCGGTTTCGCCTTGCCGGTCGCCGATCTCGACAGCCTCACGCTCGACTACGAGAACCCCTTCGCCCTGGTCCAGGACCTGCGCGCCCTGGGCGAGACCAACGCGGTGGCGGCGCAGCGCCGCGCCGCCAGCCGGCGCGAGACCCTGCTGAAGGCCGCGGCGATCTACCAGACGCGCCATGGCCGGCCCGACGGCCGGATTCCGGCCAGCTTCCAGGTCCTCTACCTGACCGGCTGGGCGCCCCACGCCTCGCAGCAGCAGCCGCTGTCCCCGGGCAGCGCCCGCACGCGTTTGGCCGCGGTCCTGGACAGCGAGGAGCGGCCCGCCGGCGAAGCGGCCCGGCCTGGCCCAGACCGGAAGGCGCCCAAGGACTGACGTCCTTCCAGGAATGCCCCCTGCGAATTTAACGAATCCTAAGGCCCCGCTGCCAGGCTCGCTCACGAGCTTGTCGGTTTCTCGAGCCAGGGACCCGGCCCATGCGGGGCGCAAAGATTCGTATCTGGCAGATGGTCGCGGAGAGCTACGGCTTCCTGCTCGCCCACCCGGGTGCGCTGTTCCGGGTCGGCTGGCTGCCGCTGCTGCTGCTCTACGGGATCAACCTGGCGCTTGGCGGCTTCGCCCCCTGGCCCCAGAGCCAGGACCTGTCTGCCCTGCTGCCCCTTCTCGGCCTGCTGGCGGCCAACGTCCTGGCCCAATCCCTGGTCGCGGCGGCGGTGCTGGTGGCTTGGCACCGCGTCGTGCTATTGGGCGAGACCGCCGTCCCCGGCCTCTTCGCACTGCACGCCGGATTCCGAGAGATCAAGTACCTCGGTACCTGGCTGCTGCTGAGCCTGCTGTTCATGCTGGTGCTGGTGCTGACCTGCCTGCTGATCGTCGCTCTCGGCTTCGGCGCGATGCTGGGCGCCAAGGCCTTGCTCGGCACCGCGGGCTCGCTGAGCGGCGGCGCCCTCGGTCAGCCCGCCCAGTTCATTGCCCTCCAGGTCCTGAGCCTGATCGGCGCCTTGCTGATCGCCACTTATGCCACAACCCGGCTATCGCTGATCCTGCCGGCGTTGGCGACCGACCGGCAGCGGTCCTTCGGCGCCGCCTGGCAGCTCAGCGCCGGCAGCGGCTGGCGCCTGGTCGCAGCCTCGCTGCTGGTCATGCTGCCGATGCAGGCCGGCTACCTGGTTGCGGCTCGACTCGCAGCCGGCCTCGCCGACAGCTTGCTCTACTGGCCGGCCGCGCTGCTGGCATCGGGCTTCACCTTGTCGCTGATCATCGCCACCGGCACCGTGCTGTCGCTCTTCTCGAAGGCGCTGGAGCAGGAGAGCGCGGCCGAGGCCAGGCCGGACCGGGACGTGGCCCTGGCCGGCTAAAGGACTAAAACCTCAAAGAAAATCGCGCAGCAGGGCGACCAGCGGCTCGTCGGCCGGCGGCATCTCGTAGTCGCGCAGGCGGATCGGCCGGACCCAGGCGAGCTCCTGGCCTTCCAGCGCCTTCGGGGTGCCCTTCCAGACCCGGCAGACGAAGAGCGGCATCAGCAGGTGGAAGTCGGGGTAGCCGTGCGAGGCGAAGGCCAGCGGCGCCAGGCAGCTCGCGCTGGTGTCGATGTCGAGCTCCTCCTTGAGCTCCCTGACCAGGGCCTGCTCCGGCGTCTCGCCCGGGTGCAGCTTGCCGCCGGGGAACTCCCAGAGCCCGGCCATGGCCTTGCCCGCCGGCCGGCGTGCCAGGAGGACCCGACCGTCCGGGTCCATCAGGGCCACCGCCGCGACCAGGACGACCTTTGCCGCTCCACCGCGGGTCTCGGCGGCGAGGCAGGCACTGTCCTGGTCCGATGGCATCATCGAGGTCGTCCGGCCGCGCTCAGCTTCGATAATCGGCGTTGATGTCGATATAGCCGTGGGTCAGGTCGCAGGTCCAGACCGTCGCCGCGCCGTCCGCGATCCCGACGTCGACCTCGATCTCGATCTCCTGGCCCTGCATGTGGCGGGCGACCGGCGCCTCGTCGTAGCCGGGCACCGCCAGGCCGTCGCGGGTCACCTGGCAGCCGCCGATGCGGATCGCCAGACGGTCACGGTCGGCGCGCTCACCGGCCTTTCCGACCGCCATGACGATGCGGCCCCAGTTGGCGTCGGCGCCGGCGATGGCGGTCTTGACCAGGGGCGAGTTGCCGATGGCCAGGCCGATGCGCCGGGCCGCGGCGCGGGATTCGGCGCCGTAAACCCGGATGGTCACGAACTTCTGCGCACCCTCGCCGTCCCGCACGATCAGCTGGGCCAATTCGATCATCAGGTCATTCAAAGCCGCTGCGAAGTCTTTCAAAGCCGGATCGTCCGGCTCTGCGGGCGGCGAGTTGCCGGCCTTGCCGGTGGCGCAGAGCAGAACCGTATCGCTGGTCGAGGTGTCGCCGTCGACGGTGATCGAGTTGAAGGAGAGCTCGGTCGCCTCGTCCAGCAGCTGCTGCAGCACGGGCGCCGGGATCGCCGCGTCGGTGAAGACGAAGCCGAGCATGGTCGCCATGTCGGGGGCGATCATGCCCGAGCCCTTGCAGATGCCGTTAAGGGTCACCGGAAACCCTGCGATCTCGGTCTTACGCGTGGCGAGCTTCGGGAAGGTGTCGGTGGTCATGATCGCCTCGGCCGCCGCCGGCCAGGCGCCAGCGTCCAGGTGATCGGACAAGCCCGCAAGGGCCCCGGTCAGGCGCTCGGTCGGCAGGGGCTCGCCGATCACGCCGGTCGAAGCGACGAATACCTCCTGGGCCCGACAGCCGAGGAGCCGGGCCGCCTCGGCCACGGTTTCTTCGACCGTGGCCTCGCCCAGGGCGCCGGTGAAGGCGTTGGCATTACCGGCGTTGACCACGACGGCTCGGGCGCTGCCCCCCGCCAGGGCCTTGCGGCACCAGTCGACCGGGGCCGCGGCGGTCAGCGAGCGGGTCAGCACGCCGGCCACGGTGGCTCCAGGATCGAGGGCAATCAGGCAAACGTCGCTGCGCGCCTTGTAGCGGATTTCGCAGGCCGCCGCTGCCAGACGAACGCCGTCGATGTCCGGCAGGCTCGGCGCCTCCGACGGCGCCAGGGGCGATCGCGGCAAAGCCATCGCGGGCCTTGGCCGGCCTACTGGGAGGGCGCCGGGCTGGAGTCCGGCTCTGCCGATGGCGCCGGCGCCTCGACGATCTTGATCTCTGCGCCGTCTCTGAGTTCGGTGAGGATCGCCTGGACCGCCTCCTGGGACAGCTCCTCGAAGAGCTGCTCTTCGACCTCCTCGAAGGGCGGCGGCGGCAGCTCGCGCCGGTCCAGAATCTCGATGATGTGCCAGCCGAACTCGGTCTGGACCGGTTCCTTGCTGTAGGTGCCCTTGTCCATGGCGAAAGCCGCATCGGCGAAGGCCGGCACCATCTGTTCCTTGGTGAAGTAGTCCAGGTCGCCGCCCTGGGCGCCCGAGGGGCCGATCGAATGCTCCTTGGCCAGCTCGGCGAAATCGGCGCCCTCGTCGAGCTTAACGATCAGCTCCTGGGCCTTGGCCTCTTCCTCAACCAGGATATGGCGGGCGTGAACCTCGGGCTTCGGCGGATTGGCCTCGACGAAGGCGTCGTAGCGTTCCTTGATCATGTCCTCGCTGACCCGCGCCGCTACCTGCTGCTCGACGTAGACCTCGCGCATCACGGCGCCACGGATCTCCTCCAGCCGTTGCTTGACCGCTGGATCGTCCTCCAGCCCGCCAGCCTCGGCCGCGGCCCCGATGAGCCTGAGGTCGATGGTGCGTTGCAGCAGCAGGGGGAAGACCGCGTCGATCTGCTGCCGATACTGCGGCGGCAGCTGTTCGGCGGTCTCCAGCACTTCCGAGCGCAGCACGTCATCGCCGTTGACCGTGGCCACCACCGG
>JASJAL010000291.1 GCA_030067055.1 Kiloniellales bacterium
TCGAAGGCGACCTCCAGGACCAGGCCGGGCTCGACGGCGCGCACCGGGCCGAAGCGCTCGGTGGTGTGGTCGCGCACCCACTTGTCCAGGCGCTTCAGCTCCTCGTCGGTGAAGCCGAAGTAGGCCTTGCCGACCGGCACCAGCTCCTCGCCCTCCGCGCCGGCCCGCCAGGTCCCGAAGGTGTAGTCGGAATAGAAGGAGGAGCGCTTGCCGTGGCCGCGCTGGGCGTACATCAGCACGGTGTCGAGCAGCAGGGCGTCGCGCTTCCACTTGAACCAGGGGCCCTTGGGGCGTCCGGCCTGATAGGGGCTGTCGCGGTGCTTCAGCATCAGGCCCTCGATGCCGTTCCGGCGGGCCTCGGCGCGCAGGGCGGCCAGGTCGTCCCAGCTCTCGAAGGGCACCAGCGGCGAGAGATCCATGCGCGCCGGCAGGGTCGCCCGGTACCAGGACTCGAGCGCGTCGCGCCGTTCGGCCAGATACAGCGGGCGCAGGTCGCGCTCGCCCTCATGCAGCATATCGTAGAGCCTGAGATGCGCCGGATGGGCGTCGAGCAGCTTGGCGGTCACCGACTTTCGGTTCAGGCGCTGCTGCAGGTCGTTGAAGGGCGCGACTTCGCCGGCGCGCAGGACCAGCAGTTCGCCGTCCAGCACCGCGTCGAAGTCGGCGGCCTCGATGATGTCCGGAAAGGTGTGGCTGATCTCGTCGCCGCTGCGCGAGAACAGCCGGGCCTGGCCGCCGCCGGCGGCGAGCTGGACCCGGATGCCGTCCCACTTCCACTCCGCCAGGTAGTCGGCCGCTGAGAGCTTCGCCAGGTCGGAGTCCTCCAGCGGGTTGGCCAGCATCAGGGGATGAAAGACGGCGCGACGGTCGATCTCGGGCTTGGGCGCGCGGCCCTCCAGCCAGGCGAAGAGCTCGGTGTAGGGCGGCTCGAGCCCGTGCCAGATCTCTTCGATCTCGCTGAGGTCGGCACCGCGCCACTCGGCCAGTCCGGTCTTGGCGAGGCGGGCCGAGACCCCGATCCTGAGCCCGCCGGTGATCAGCTTGAGCAGGGCCCAGCGACCGCCGGAGTCGAGCGCGTCGAGCCAGCCTTCCAGCAGGCCCGGCACCTGGTCGCGCTTGGCCTCCCGCAGGGTCTCGACCACCTCGGCCAGGTCCGGCGGCCGATTGGCGCCGGGGCGCTGCGGCCAGATCAGGGCCACGGTCTCGGCCAGGTCGCCGACGAAGTCGTAGGACCAGCGGAACAGCACCGGGTCGACCCGGCTCTCGACCAGGGCCCGGACCTGCCCGGCCTTGGCGGCGCGGAAGGACAGGGCGCCGGTCAGGGCGGCCAGGGCGTAGCCGCGCTGCGGATCCGGCGTCGCCTCGAAGTACTGGGCCAGGTGGCGCAGCTTGCCGTTGCGCGCCGGGGTGAAGACCAGGCGGTCGAGCAGCTCGGCGAAGGGCTTCACGCCGCGCCCTCCCCCGGCTCGCCAGACTCGTCCCCGCCCTCCTGCTCCTCCTCGCCGCGGCCGAGCAGGGAGAGCGCGCGGGCCGCGAAGCCGCGGCCGCGAGCGTGGTGGACCAGGGCCTCCTCGTTGCCGTGGGTCACCCAGACCTCGGGCGCGCCGACGTCTTCCAGGGTCCGGGTCAGCTCGTCCCAGTCGGCATGATCGGAGATCACCAGGGGCAATTCGGCGCCGCGCTGGCGGGCCCGCTGGCGCACGGTCATCCAGCCCGAGGCCATAGCGGTCAGCGGCTCGGGCAGGCGCCGCGACCAGCGGTCGTTGAGGGCCGAGGGCGGCGCCAGCACGATCTCGCCCTTGAGCTCGGCCTTGGCAAGGCCCATCGCCGGACGCAAATCGCCCAGGGAAACGCCAAGCTCTTCATAGAGTTCGGCCAGCTTCTTCAGGGCACCGTGAAGGTAGATCGGACGGTCGTAGCCGGCCGCGCGCAGCAGCCCGATCAGGCGCTGTGCCTTGCCGAGGGCGTAGGCGCCGACCAGCAGGCAGCGTTCGGGGAAGGTCTCGCGGGCGTGCAGCAGCTTGCCGACCTCTTCGGCGTCGGGCGGATGCCGGAAGACCGGCAGGCCGAAGGTCGCCTCGGTGATGAAGACGTCGCAGGGCACGACCTCGAAGCCGGCGCAGGTCGGATCGGGCCGGCGCTTGTAGTCGCCCGAGACCACCACCCGCCGGCCCTGCCATTCCAGCACCGCCTGGGCGGAACCCAGGACGTGACCGGCCGGCGCGAAGCCCACCGCCACGCCGCCGATGTCCTGGCGTTCGCCGTAGGCCAGAGGCTGGTGCTCCTTGCCGGCCGCATCGCCGTAGCGCGCGCGCATAATCGCCAGGGTCTCGGGCGTCGCCAGCACCGCGTCGTGGCCGGGCCTGGCGTGGTCGGCATGGCCGTGGGTGATCACCGCCCGCGCCACCGGCCGCGCCGGATCGACGTAGAAATCCCCCGGCTCGCAATAGAGACCCTTCGGGGTTACTCTGAGCCAACCTTCCGCTTTGCTAGGACTGACGCGCATGCCAACCGACTTCCAGCTTCACGAACGCCTGGCGGCGGATTGCGTTCCGGTGACCAACGGGCCGCTGTCGCAGATCCTTCTGATGAAGGACGCCAACTTCCCCTGGCTGGTCCTGGTGCCGCAGCGCCCGGGCTTGCGCGACTTCCACGACCTGGAGCCGGCCGACCTGGCCCTGGCCACCCGGGAGATCGTCGCCGCCAGCCGCGTCTTTGAAGATAGCCTGCAGCCGGACAAGATCAACGTCGCGGCCCTGGGCAACCAGGTGCCCCAGCTGCACGTTCACGTCATCGCCCGCTTCCACGACGACCCGGCCTGGCCGAAGCCGGTCTGGGGCGTCCTGCCGCCCAAGGAGTACGCGCCGGAGACGCTGGCCGCGCAGGTCGAGGCTTTCCGGAGCGCCTTGGACCTCCGGCTCTAATGTCGTCTTCTCTGCTGTCATCTCCAGGCTCGACCCGGACATGCTTCGAGCTGCCGGCACCATCGATGGCCTGATCAAGCCTGGCCATGACAGCGGGTTAAACGATGACGTCGAAGCAAACTGGCAAGCAACGCGCCGCTAGGGCGTGAACCCATAAATCTGAACCGGCAAAGCCGCCCCAGCGAGTGTCCGGGTTTGAAGGGGAATCGGACTTTTGCTAGCGCGCCTCAGAAAGAGCAAAAAATGACCCGAAGCAGACTTTAGTTGAAGGCTGGCATTGCATGGTACACGACCAATCGGATGCGGCTCACTAACTGTTCTAGGTGGAGGTCTTGGTCGGGCTAGATGGGGACTACTTTGGACGCTGTCGATAGGGTCAACGTCTTCACCGCCCGTACCGCCGCATGTCGCGCAACGGGCGGGCTGCGCCCCAACCCGTTTTCCGGCACTAGACTGCTCCACCTCCTACGCGTCGAGAAGCACTAGCAGGCTATCAAGATTACCGACTTCGAACGCCGCCAAATGAAAGCGCTCCGTGCCGAGCTGGGTTAGGGAACGAGATCCAGACTGGGCTGGTTAAGTGCACTTCGAGGGACAGATTTCGAAGCGGACGATCCAGCAGGTCCCAGATTTTACCCTTCACGGCGAACCTGCAGGCATGCGATGACCATGGTGCCAGGATTGCTGTGCTCGATGCTGCCCTGCCGGTCGCCCGCGGTGCTCACGGATTGATGGCCGACGACCCCATCGCCGTTCTGGAGCCCACTACCCCGGTTGAGGTCGAACTCGCCGCCCTCCACGAATCCGTCTGCTATCTCGAAACTTCCGCGTTTCCTAGCCGTGCCGGCAAGGATAAGCGCGTCGCCGGCAGGCACGGAACGAAATGGGTGACAGGCAACCCGCGTGCCGACTTTGGTGGCGCCCGTATCTTTGTCGCCGAACGGATCTAGCGGATCGACATTCGCCAGGAACACGCTGGCGCTCTCCCAGTTATCGGGCCGGTTTGGATCCCAAGTAATGGTGAACTGCTCATCCGCGGCCTGCGCAATATCGTCCTCGGTCAAATAGAACATCGCGATGTAGGTCCGCTTATCCTTTTCCTTTTGATCGCGCTCGAGCAGTTTGGTCATGGTCCGGCCGCCGTAGCGGACCTCGCGGGGATCCTTGAATCGGGAACCGTTCTCGACGTAGTGGAGCGTGAACAGGAGCAGGCGATTGGCGCCCGGCTCGGGCTCGTGCTCTAGGCCCTGCTTCCAAAGGCCAATCGAAACGGGCGGCTGTTGCTGGACCTCGAAAATCGTCGCGGCGATATGCTGTTCGGGCCGTTCTGCGGTCGCCCAGTAATAGACCGTGACGATCTTGCCGTCGGGTCGCACGAAGGCGCGGGGGTAACCGAGATCGACGTCCCCGAAGGCATCGGGGCCGACGAAGTCGTCACGCAGCCGGCTCTCGAGGCTCCAGGTTTTGCCATTGTCGGCGCTCACCTTGGCCGAAATACGCGAGACACCTTGTGGCTCTCGAACCCCGTAGATGCAGACCAGATCGCCGCTGGCGAGACGAACCAACGCCGGCGGATTGCCATTGCGCTCGCCGGTGCTGTCGACTTGCGCCAAACTCGACCAGCTCCAGCCATTGTCGTTCGACCGGTAGCACTCGATCCAGTATGAGTTTCGGTCTTTGCGGCGGGTGCAGCATACCAGCGCCGTATCGCTGACCCGGACCGTCGATGGCATGACATTTCGGTCGACATCGAAGGGGTCCAGGAAAGAAACGACATTGAAACTGGCACCGCCATCACTGGTCTTGGCCATGTAGACGTAGTCTTCTGTGAAAATGACCTCTTTTCTCGAGGACATGAAGAAAAGCGCTTCATTCGATGAATTGACGATGTAGTCCGTGCGCGACGTGAACTCGTCGCCGGCGACCGGCGAGTCGCTGAACAACGTGCCGAAGTGGTATGGTCCGGGCCAGGTCTGCCCGCGATCGTACGAAATGTAGAATGCTTCGTTCTCGTCGCGAACTCTCAACGCAAAATCTGGATGGGCAAAGTCAATGCTCCCGGGTGCCGGGCCCGGTCCACCGAGGTTAAGGTCCGTGCTGGTCCAGGTTTCGCCGCCGTCGATCGAGCGGGCGAGCATCAAGTTCGAAGGGGGAGCCCAGTTGTGGCCCTCTTTCTCCTCGTAGACGGCCTTGAAGAAGCCAACGAGGATTTCCGCACCCCATTGCCACGTTTGCGCTCCGTTGTTGGCCGGCCACGCGCTGAACTTACCGGCTTCGTACTCGACGACATTGTGGGACACAACATCGATCGGGACGCCCAGGCTCGCCAGACGGGCGCGTGAGGGCTCGAGGACGGCCTCATCCGGTGAG
>JASJAL010000048.1 GCA_030067055.1 Kiloniellales bacterium
ACCAACCCGGTGTCGATCGTCATCCCCTGCCACCGGGCCCTGCGCGAGGACGGCCACCTGGGCGGCTACCGCTGGGGCCTGTCCCGCAAGCGCGCCCTGCTGCGCCGCGAGGCCGAGCGGAGCCCGGCCTGAACGGCGTGGGCACCTTGGCCCGGTCGGCAGCTTCGACGTGTCTCCGGCCTGCCTCGGCCTCGTTCGGCCGAGCGGTGGCGCCGGGCCGACGACAGGCTCCCTGCAAGCCGCATCCGGCTTGCGGGACGCGGCGGCAGGGGTACACTGCGCGCCGCCATGAACCCGTCGTCCAAAGAGTTCCGGATCCGTGCCGGGGTGCGCGCAGACGCGGCCGCGATCGCCGCTCTGGGCAACCAGCTCAACCGGCAGCATGGCTTGCCTGAGACCTTCACCGAGGCGACGGTGCTGCGAGACGGCTTCGACGGTCCCCAGCGCTTCGCCCTTCTGGTCGCCGAGGGTCCGAGCCGGTCCGAGGCGCGGGTCGTCGGCTATGCGCTCTATCATCCGCAGTACAACTCGGACAAGCCGGGCTGGGGCCTCTGGCTGGTCGACCTCTTCGTCGAGCCGGAGCTGCGGGGCCGGGGCTTGGGCCGCCGACTGCTCGGGGCCGTCGCGGCCGAAGCCGTGGCGGCCGGGGCGGTGAGCCTGTGGTGGGGCGTGACCTCCGCCAACCGCGACGCCCGGGAGTTCTACGCCACCCTCGGCGCCCGGGACGAAGACGCGAGGATCTTGGAGCTCGATGGCGCCGCCCTCGAAGCGCTGGCCGACGGAGCCGACGCAAGGCCTTAGAAAATCGCGGCGCTTGCCGACGGAATCGACGCTGGCTATACAACATGCATGCCGGTGGACGGAAAGAAGCCCAAGATATTGTGGGTTGGCGACCGTGAGGTCCCCCTCGCCGTCCGCGTTCATCCACGCGCCCGGCACATCGCCCTGGTGATCGACGGCGCCAGAGGCGGGGTTCGCCTGACCCTGCCGCCCGGAGTCTCGGTCAAGGCCGGGCTGCGCTTCGCCAGCAAGCATGCCGACTGGCTGGAATCCCAGCTGGCCGACCTGCCGCCGCGGATCCCCTTCGCGCCCGGGGCGCGAATCCCTCTGCTCGGCCAGCCCCACGTCATCCGCCACATACCCGAGGGCCGTGGCGGCGTCTGGCGCCAGGAGGGCCGGGTCTTCGTCTCGGGACGGTCCGAACACCTGGGGCGCCGGGTCGGCGATTTCCTAAAGCGCGAGGCGCGCGAGACCATTGCCCCGAAGGTCCACGACTTGGCTGCGGAAATCGCCCGCAAGCCCGGACGGATCACGGTGCGCGAGATGAAGAGCCGCTGGGGCAGCTGTTCCTCCGACGGCCGGCTGCGCTTCAACTGGCGCCTGATCCTGGCCCCGGAGCCGATCCTCGACTACGTCGTCGCGCACGAGATCGCGCATCTGGTCCACATGGACCACAGTCGCCGCTTCTGGCGCATCGTCGACGGCCTCTGCCCGGAGGCATCGGCGGCAAGGCGCTGGCTGGCAAAAAACGGTAACGACCTGATGCGCTACGGTTAGATCCTTCCGGCCTCGACCAACCGAACCTCCAATCAGTCGTCGCGGCCGAAGAACCTGCGGCGCTTGACCGGCTCTTCCTCCTTGGGCTCGTCCGGGCCATCAATCAGGTCGCTGAGGATCCGCTTGATGAAGTTGCCGCCCGAGGGCTTCGGTTCCGGCTCCCGGGCCTGGGCGATTTCGCCGATCGGCAGGGGCTCGGGCTCCTTGTCCTTGAGGGCGCGCCGCATGACCCGGGCCCAGAGCCTGGCCGGCAGACCGCCGCCGGTGACGCCCTTCATCGGCGACCCGTCGTCGTTGCCGACCCAGACGCCGGTGATCATCGAGGCGGTGAAGCCGACGAACCAAGCGTCCCGGAAGCCCTGGCTGGTTCCGGTCTTGCCGGCCGCCGGCCACTCGAACTTGGCGCCCTTGCCGGTGCCCCACTCGACTGTGGCCCGTAGCAAGTCGTTCATCTGGTCGACCTGGCGGGCGCGCACCAACTGGCCCGCGCCGCTGCTGACCCGCCGGTAGACGACCCGGCCGGAGGTATCGCGAATCTCCTTGATACCGTGCGGCCAGACGCCGAAGCCCCGGTTGGCGAAGACCGAGTAGGCCGTGGTCAGCTCGAGCAGCGAGACTTCCGACGTCCCCAAAGCCAGGCTGGGTTGGAGATCGAGATCACTGGTGATGCCGAGCCGACGGGCGGCGTCGGCGACGGTCTCCGGCCCGGCAGCCTGCGACACCTGCACCGCGACCGAGTTAAGCGAGCGCGCGAAAGCCTCGCGCATCGTGACGTCGCCGTAGTAGCGGTCGGCATAGTTCTTGGGCGCCCAGCGGCCAACCTTGATCGGCCCGTCGACGAAGCGCCGGTCCGGGTAGAGCCCGTTTTCGAAGCTGGCCAGGTAGACGAAGAGCTTGAAGGCCGATCCCGGCTGCCGCAGCGCCTGGGTCGCCCGGTTGAACTGGCTCTCGCCGTAGTCCCGGCCCCCCACCATGGCGCGCACGGAACCGTCCGGGGTCATCACGACCACGGCCGCCTGGCCGGCTTGCCGGCTCTCGCCCTCCTGTTCCAGAGCCTTGGCGACCTCCTCTTGGGCGGCCTTCTGCAGCGACAGGTCGAGGGTCGTCTGCACGATCAGGTCGCGGTCGCTGTAGCCGACATAGCTCCGCACCTCGTTGAGGATCCAGTCGGCGAAATAGCGGGTCCCCGAGCCGGCGATCGACGCCAGGTTGGTCTTCTTGGTCAAGGCGGCAATGGCCTCGGCCTCGCCGATGAACCCGGTTTCGACCATTGCCTGGAGGACCAGCTGGGCCCGGCCCTCTGCGGCGTCCAGGTTGCGGGTCGGGTTGAAGCGCGAGGGCGCCTTCAAGAGGCCGGCCAGAACCGCCCCCTCGTAGAGGGTCATCTCCCTGGCCGGCTTACCGAAATAGCGTCGTGCAGCGGCGTCGACTCCGTAGGTCCCGGCACCGAAGTAGACCCGGTTGAGATAGAGCGTCAGGATCTGGTCCTTGGAGAACTTCCGCTCCAGCCAGAAGGCGAGCAGGACCTCTCGCACCTTGCGGCGTAAGGTGCGGTCCGGCTTGAGAAAGAGGTTCTTGGCCAGCTGTTGGGTGATGGTCGAGCCGCCCTGGACGATGCGGCCAGCCCGGATGTTGGCGAGCATGGCCCGGGCCAGTCCGAAGACGTCGACCCCGCCGTGGCTGTAGAAGCGCCGGTCCTCGACGGCGATCACCGCTTGGGGCACGTGCGGCGGTAGATCGCCGACGTCGACGGCCTCGCCGTAGAGCTGGCCGTAGTTGGCCAGGACCGAGCCGTCGGCCGCCAGCAAGGTCACGCTGGGCGCCCGGTTGACGGCGGCGATCTGGGCAACGTCGGGCAAGTCGTAGGCGTAGTAGGCGACCAAGCCACCGAGCGCCACCAGGCCCCAAACGGCGATGACCCCGGTCCAAACCAGGAGCCAGCGCCCGATCCGCCGCTTGGGATTGCGCCGGCGCTGCCAGCCGGGCCTGCTGTCGCTACGAAGTCGGATGCTCGGCCGTTTCCGCTTGGTCCCTGCCAAGTCGACCCCCTGGTTCTGCCGCTTTGCGCCCTAGAGCATCATCGTTTCACACCGCGACGGCGTGAAGCGGGGATCATGCTCTAACCTATTAAAGTAGATCAAGATTCACGGCTCAGATTGATTCAAACTGAGCCGGTCTTGATCTAGAGCCAATCTTGGGTCTGCGCCGTCGCTTTCAAGATAGGGTTGTGACGGGCCCTAGTTGAAGCAGCAATGTGGCACCGCTGTGGCCGGGTCGCCCGGACCCGCCCCTGCGTCACGGGTCAGACATCCAGATTGGCAACTTCCAGCGCGTGGGTCTGAATGAATTCGCGCCGCGGCTCCACAACATCGCCCATGAGTGTTGCAAAAATATCCTTGGCCTCGTCGACCTGCTTGACGCGGACCTGCAGCAAGGACCGCACGTTGGGGTCCAAGGTCGTTTCCCAGAGCTGATCTGGGTTCATCTCGCCCAAACCCTTGTAGCGCGAGATCGTGATCCCCTTGCGGCCCTGCTCGAAGACCGCCTCGACCAGGCTACTGGGCCCGGTGATCCGGTAGGACTTCTCCTTGGCCTGCAACTCGCCGTGGCCCTGGTAGGCCTCCTGCAATTCCTCCGCCATCTCGTCCAAGCGCCGAGCCTCCGAGCTGCGGATCAGGATCCCATCGATGACCCGACGCTCGGTGAAGCCGCGCAGGGTGCGCCGGAAGGCCAGCCCGCCGTCTGGTGCCGCCTCACCGACCCAGCCGCGCTCGTGCTCCGGAGCCAGGGCGTCGAGCCGCCGCGCGATGTAGCCTGCAGCCTGGGCGGCCCGCTCGGCATCCGGGATCAGGTCCGGATTGAGGGCGCCGGCGATGGCCGCCTGCTCGACCACGTCCCGGTTGCCGACCTTGTTGACCAGGTTTGCCATGAGGTAGCGCGCCCGGACCGCGCGCTCGACAAGTTCGGTCAGGGCCCCCGCGGCGACCTGGGCGCCGTCCTGGCCCAACAGGACGGCGTCGCGGACGCCGCTCTCGATCAGAAAGGTCTCGAGCTCCCTATCGTCCTTCAGGTAACGGAGGGAATCCGACTTCTTGGCACGGTAGAGCGGCGGCTGGGCGATGTAGAGGTAGCCGCGCTCGATGATCTCGGGCATCTGCCGGAAGAAGAAGGTCAGCAGCAGGGTGCGGATGTGACTGCCGTCAACGTCCGCGTCGGTCATGATGATGATCTTGTGGTAGCGGATCTTCTCGATGTTGAACTCTTCCTTGCCGATCCCGGTGCCCAGCGCGGTGATCAGTGTGCCGATCTCCTGGCTGCTGAGCATCTTGTCGAAGCGCGCGCGCTCGACGTTCAGGATCTTGCCGCGGATCGGCAGGATCGCCTGGGTCTTGCGATCGCGGGCCATCTTGGCCGAGCCGCCGGCGGAATCGCCCTCGACGATGAAGAGCTCGGCCCGCCCGGGATCGCGCTCCTGGCAGTCGGCGAGCTTGCCCGGCAGGTTCGAGACATCGAGCACGCCCTTGCGCCGGGTCAGCTCGCGCGCCTTGCGGGCCGCCTCGCGCGCCGCCGCGGCCTCGACCACCTTGGCGACGATGCGCTTGGCCTCGTTGGGATGCTCCTCGAAGTACTGGCCCAGGCGTTCGTTGACCACGCTCTCGACCACCGGCCGGACCTCAGAGGAGACCAGCTTGTCCTTGGTCTGGCTCGAGAACTTCGGGTCCGGCAGCTTAACCGACAACACGCAGGTCAGGCCCTCGCGGGCGTCGTCGCCGCTGAGTGCGATCTTCTCCTTCTTGGCCAGCCCGGAATCGGCGGCGTAGGCGTTGATCTGCCGGGTCAAGGCGCCGCGAAAGCCGGCCAGGTGGGTGCCGCCGTCGCGCTGGGGGATGTTGTTGGTGAAGCACAGCATGGTCTCGTGATAGCTGTCGGTCCACTGCAGCGCGACCTCGACGCCCATCCCGTCACGCTCGAGGGCGAAGGTGATCGGCTCCTCGATCAGCGAGGTCTTGGTCCGGTCCAGGTACTGGACGAAAGCCCTGAGGCCGCCCTCGTAGTGCAACTCGACCGCCTTCTCCTCGGCGTGGCGGTCGTCGACCAGGCGGATCTTCACGCCGGAGTTCAGGAAGGCGAGCTCGCGCAGACGATGCTCCAGGGTGTCGAACTCGAATTCGGTGTTTGTGAAGACCGCCTCCGAGGGCAGGAACGTGATCTCGGTGCCGCTGCGATCGGGCGCGTCATCGCCGACGGCCAGGGGGGCCTCGGCCTCGCCGTCCAGGAAGCGCATGTTGTGCTCGTGACCGTCGCGCCAGATCGTCAGCTCCAGCGACTTGGACAGCGCGTTGACCACCGAGACCCCGACCCCGTGCAAGCCACCGGAAACCTTGTAGGAGTTCTGGTCGAACTTCCCGCCGGCGTGGAGCTGAGTCATGATGACCTCGGCGGCCGATACGCCTTCTTCCGGATGGATGTCGACCGGAATGCCGCGGCCGTTGTCCTTCACGGTGACCGAGCCGTCGCCGTTGAGAACGATCTCGACGGCATCGCAGTAGCCGGCAAGGGCTTCGTCGATGGCATTGTCGACGACCTCGTAGACCATGTGGTGCAGGCCGGTGCCGTCGTCGGTGTCGCCGATGTACATGCCCGGACGCTTCCGCACCGCCTCCAGACCCCGCAGGACCTTGATCGACTCCGCGCCGTAGTCGCCGTTGCCGTTGTTGCTGGATTGTGTTTCGTCGGTCATGAGAGCATCACGCTGTTTCTTGCCATTGCGGAGGGCGCCGCCGACGCGCTAGCGCGTCAGACGGGAGTCCCGGACGGTCACGAAGAGCGCCGCGGTCCCAAGGTCTTCGAACAAGCCGCTGTCGGTGCCAGTCATCCAGGCCTGGGCGCCGAGGGCCAGCAGCGCCTCGAAGAGCGCCGCCCGCCGCTGGGCGTCCAGGTGGGCGACGATCTCGTCCAGCAGCAGCAGCGGCGCCTGGCCCCGCTCCAGGGTGACCAGCCGCGCATGGGCGAGAATGATCGAGATCAGAAGGGCCTTTTGCTCGCCGGTCGAGCACTGCGCGGCCGGCATCCGGCGCGCCAGGTGCCGGACCGCCAGATCGCTGCGGTGCGGCCCGAGGGCGGCACCGCCAGTCTCGGCGTCCTGGCGGCGGCTGGCCTCCAGCGCCGCCTTGAAGCGGTCCTCGGCCTCCAGGGCCGGCGCCTCCGCCAGCCAGGCTTCGACGTCGCCAGCCAAACCCAGACCGGCCCGGGGAAAGGCACCCTCCGCTTCGGCGCAGGCCGCGGCCAGGCGCCCGACAAGGTCCCGGCGGGCCGCCGCGACCGCGATGCCGCGCTCGGCCATGGTCTCCTCCAGCGCGGTCAGCCAGGCCGGATCGGGCGCGCCGTTGTCGCCGCGCAGGATCCGCGCCCGCTCGCGCAGGGCATGCTCGTAGGCTGTGATCCGACCGGCGTGGGCGGGATCGAAGGTCAGCACGAGGCGGTCGAGGAAGCGCCGCCGCCCCGGAGCGCCCTCCAGGAAAAGGCGGTCCATCTGCGGCGTCAGCCAGACCGCGCCGAGGACGTCGCCCAGGGCCTGCTGGCTGGAGACCAGGTTGCCGTCGACCTTGACCAAGCGGCGCTCCCGCCCGGTCGCGGCCGGGTCCCGGCCGGTCCCGAGCTGCCGCGGCCCCTCCGGCGTCATCACCTCGGCGGAGACCGCCCAAGGACGACTACCGGTCTCGCGCGCCGCTTCGGCTCCAGGTTCGGCGTCGGAATGCTGGCGGTCGACCTCCGAGAGGCGGGCGCCGCGCAGGCCGCGCCCAGGCACGAGATAGGAGATCGCTTCCAGCAGGTTGGTCTTGCCCGCGCCGTTGGCACCGGTCAGGACAACGGGGCGGCCGTCCGTCTCCAGCTCGGCCTCTGCGTAGCTGCGGAAGCTGCTGAGCGCGATACGGGCCAGCCATACGGCCGAAGCGCCGCCCGGCGATTGCGCCATGGCGTTCCAGACTCCGTCGCTCGCTGTGGCGGGGCTCACCAAGTTCGCTGGTCCGGTGGGCGCGCCGCTCAAACCCGCATCGGCATGAGCACATAGAGCGCGTTGCCGTCCGCCGCGTCGCGCACGATGGTCGGCGAGGAGGCGTCCGCCATGGCGAACTCGGCGCCCTCGCCTTCAATCTGCTGGGCGATATCCAGCAGGTAGCGCGAGTTGAATCCGATCTCCAGGTCCTGGCCGCCGTAGTCGATCTCCAGCTCCTCGACCGCGGTGCCGTTCTCGGGGCTGTTGGCCGAAAGCGTCAGGCTGCCGCTGTGCACAGAGAGCTTCACCGCCCGGCTTTTCTCGCTGGAGATCGTCGAGACGCGGTCGACCGCCTCTGCGAAATCCTTGCAGCGGACCTCCATCATCTTGTCGTTGCCGGCGGGGATCACCCGTTGGTAGTCGGGGAAAGTGCCGTCGATCAGCTTGGAGGTCAGCAGGGTCGCGTCGAAGGCGAACTCGATCCGGGTGTCGGAAAGCGACAGGGTGACCGGATCCTCGGTCTCGTCGATCAGCTTGCGGACCTCGTTGACCGTCTTGCGCGGAACGATCGCCGCCGGCATCCCGGCCGCGCCCTCCGGCAACGGCAACTGGAAGCGCGCCAGGCGATGGCCGTCGGTGGCGACCGCACGCAGCACTTCGGTGCCATCCGCGTCGGCGGCGTGAAGGTAGATCCCATTCAGGTAGTAGCGGGTCTCCTCGGTCGAGATCGCAAAGCGGGTGCGGTCGATGATGTCGCGCAGCGCACCGGCCGTGAGCTGAAAGCTCTGCGGCAGGTCGCCGCTGCCCATGGCCGGAAAATCCTCCTTTGGAAGGGTCGAAAGGGAGAACTCCGAGCGGCCGGAGCGCAGGACCATGCGCCCGCTGTCACCATCCGTGGCCAGCTCCACCTGCGCGCCGTCCGGCAGCTTGCGGACGATGTCGTAGAGCGTGTGCGCTGGGGCCGTGGTGGCGCCGGAGTCGGCGACCTCGGCCGCCACCTCGTCGACGATGTTGAGGTCCATATCGGTTGCGGTCAGCCGCAGCTTGCCGGCCTCCGCCTCGATCAGGACGTTGGCCAGAATCGGAATGGTGTTGCGGCGCTCGACGACACTCTGCACGTGGCCCAAGGATCGGAGCAACGCGGCGCGTTCAATGGTCAGCTTCATGATGCCCTGAAATAATGCCCAAACTCAGCGTGATCTTAGCCCTTGCGCGGTCCACGCAGTCCTACCCTGCAAGTGGAGATTTCGGCCCCAGATCCGGACCGCGACCGGCCCCGGAGCACCATCGAATCGGGCCCCTCGAGCCGGGTCGCAAATTATACCCGCCCGCGCCCGGAAAAGTAAGCTCTAATGGCGGTTTAGCCCGCCCTCGCAAGGGGCGGTCAAGGCCTTGAATCGGCCTGGAAATCCGACTTCGGATCGGCCCTCCGGCGGGCCTAGCTTTCCAGCATCCGGCGCAGCAGCTCGACGTCGTCGGCGAAGCCGGAATCGATGGTCTTCAGCTCCTCGACCTTGCGCACCGCGTGCATCACCGTGGTGTGATCCCGGCCACCGAACTTGCGGCCGATCTCCGGCAGCGAACGGGAGGTGAGCTGCTTGGCCAGGTACATCGCGACCTGGCGGGGTCGGGCCACGGCCCGGGCACGGCGCGCCGAATGCATGTCGGCCAATCGGATGTTGTAGTGTTCCGCGACCCGCTTCTGGATCTCGTCGATCGTCACCCGGCGATCGTTGGCGCGCAGCAGGTCGTGCAGCACCTCCTGGGTCGCCTCCAGGGTAACCGGCCGGCCGACCAGGGTCGCGTGGGCGACGATGCGGTTCAGCGCACCCTCGAGTTCGCGGACGTTGGACGGGATCTTGTGCGCAAGGAACTCCAGGACCTTGCTCGGGATGCCGGCGCCGAGCTGCTCGGCCTTGGACTGCAGGATCCCGAGGCGCAACTCGTAGGTCGTCGGGTGGATGTCCGCGACCAGGCCCCAGCCGAGGCGCGAGCGCATCCGCTCCTCCACACCCTCCAGGTCCGAAGGGCTCTTGTCCGCCGAGATCACGACCTGGCGGTTGCGGTCGACCAGTGCGTTGAATGTGTGGAAGAACTCTTCCTGGGTTGCCTCTCGCCCCCCGATGAACTGGACGTCGTCGATCATCAGAACGTCGACGGAGCGGAACTGCTCCTTGAAGGCCATGGTGTCCTTGGTGCGCAGGGCGCGGACGAACTGGTACATGAACTTCTCGGCCGAGAGGTAGATGATCCGACGGTCCGGCCGCGACTTCGTGATGTGCCAGGCAATGGCGTTCATCAAGTGGGTCTTGCCCAGGCCCACGCCGCCGTAGAGAAACAGCGGATTGAAGGGCACGATCTCGGCCTCGGCGACACGGCGCGCCGCCGCATAGGCGAGTTCGTTGGGCTTGCCGACCACGAAGTTCTCGAAGGTGAATCGCGGATCGAGCGGCGCCGAGATCTCCCGCGGCGCGGCCCCCGGCGCGCTGGCGTAGAGGCCGGCATCGCTCGGGCGCTGCACGACCTTCGCCGTCGGCACCGCTTCTTCGGCTGCGCGCTTCGGACTCGGCCGCTCGGCCGGGCGGACAACGATCTCGACGGTCTTTACCCGCCGATCCTCACTGCACCACAACGCCCGGATGCGGTCCGCGTAGTTTCCCGTCACCCAGTCGCGCATGAAGCGCGTCGGCACGGCCATGCGCACCACGCCGTTCTTGGACGACATCAAGGTCAGCGGCTTCAGCCAGCTCCGGTAGGCGGACTCCCCGACATCGGCACGCAACCGGCCCCGGACACGCGCCCACGCTTCCTGCAACTCAGGCACCCCGTCACTCTGGGTCATTTCGTTACCCCACGGCGGCATCTGCTGTTTTCGGACTCCGCGCAGAGGCGCAGGCTTTCAGCTCCGCGCACTGCGTCGCGCGGATCGTCCACAGCAGTTTGTAATCTCCGAGAAAGACCCCCGGGGCAGCCTTCTGGACCCCCGTCTCCAGACTTGCGGAATGCACGCCGCTGCTCCCCCTGTTGTCATTTCGCTTATGTTTTTTTCTTGCGGCGCAACAAAAGGAACCCCGAACCTTCCCGCGCCGAGTTTTGTCTCGACTAATTGCTTACTTCATTAAGGCCAATGTATTTCCCCGCGACTTAATAACGATCGCGCACACACTCCGACAATCCCAGTATTACTTTTGGAGCCGGACCCAATATTTGCTGTTCGGCCTCCTCGAGACAGCTTGGTTAATTTACCTTTGGTGCCGGATGCTGGCAATGGGACCGAAAAGCGAACGGAGCTTTTTTTTGCGCCGTTGTCGCCTCCAATTCTGAGAAACGCTTCCGGATCGGCAAAATGACTCCCTTCGCGCCCGGAGAGGACGCGCCAAAACGACCTGCGTAATCGGAAGCGGCGCGGATTGCGCTTAGGCCAGCGCTTTCACCCGCGCCGAAAGACGCGACAGCTTCCGGGCCGCCGTGTTCTTGTGCAGCACGCCCTTGGTGACGCCGCGATGCAGCTCGGGCTGGGCCGCCTGCAAAGCCGTGCGCGCCGCGTCCTTGTCGCCGCTGGCCACCGCCAGCTCGACGTTCTTCAAGTGGGTGCGGATGCGGCTGATGCGGGCGCGATTGATCGCGGCCCTGCGGTCGTTGCGGCGGATCCGCTTTTTTGCCGATTTATGATGCGCCATAGGGCTTCAAAACCTGTCAGATCTGGAAATCTTCCCCGCGGGAAGCGGCGGGCGTTATAGACCCGGCCCGAGGCTCCGTCAAGCGGCCCGCAGGGCCGTCCCGGCGCCGCGCCGCGGCCTCAGCGCTGCGACCATTTCGGCGGCCGTTTCTCGGCGAAAGCGGCCATGCCTTCCTTCTGGTCCTGGGTCGCGAAGGTCGAGTGAAACAGCCGCCGCTCGAAGAGGATGCCCTCGGAAAGGGTTGTCTCGTAGGCCCGGTTGACCGCTTCCTTGGCCATCATCACCGCCGGCCCGGAGAGGGAGGCGATCTTGCCCGCGACCGCGAGCGCCTCCTCGATCAGCTTGTCCGCCGGCACCACCCGGGCGACGAGGCCGGCGCGTTCCGCCTCCTCGGCATCCATCATGCGGCCGGTCAAGCAGAGGTCCATGGCCTTGGACTTGCCGACGAAGCGGGTCAGTCGCTGGGTTCCGCCGGAGCCGGGGATGGTGCCGATGGTGATCTCCGGCTGGCCGAACTTCGCACTGTCGGCGGCGATGATCATGTCGCACATCATCGCGACCTCGCAGCCGCCGCCCAGGGCATAGCCGGCCACCGCCGCGATGGTCGGCTTGCGGGTCTTGGACAGTCGCTCCCAGCCCTTGGTGATGAAGTCGCCCTTGTAGACGTCCATGTAGGACTTGTCCTGCATCTCCTTGATGTCGGCGCCGGCGGCGAAGGCCTTGTCGGAGCCCGTGACCACGATGGCGCCGATCGCCTCGTCGGCTTCGAGGTCGTCGACCGCTTCTGCCAGCTCGTCGATCAGGGCGGCGCAGAGCGCGTTCAGCGCCTGCGGCCGGTTCAAGGTGATCAGGCCGACGGCGTCGCGCTTTTCGACCAGGATGTTCTCGTAGGACATGCGGTTCTCCCGTAAAAAAGGCATTTCCGGCCCCGCGCCGCCCAGCGTCCGGACGGCGCGGCGGGTCCGGCTATTCCGGATGCAGCGCGCAGCGCAGGGTGACGAAGTTGCCGGCGGTTTCCACCTCGAGGTCCAGGACCTCGCCCTCACGCCGGAAGCGCTTCGGGCCGGCAGCCTCCCAGCCGAGCTGCGGCAAGGCGCGCTGGTAGAAGCGCAAGACCTCGTCGGCGGTCCCTTCTCCCTGGGCGTAGACCTCGACGATCCGGCCTTCCGGCTTGTCGAAGCTGACGCCGGCGTCCGGCATCTCCGCCATGCCCGGCATCAGCGGCAGGTCCGGCACTTCGGTGAAGTAGCGGCCGGGCTCCTGCGTCGCCGCCTGTCCGGGCGAAAGCGCCGGGATCAGCAGACAGAGCAAGGCCAGAAAAAGTAGAACGCGGGGGCTGGGCTTCATGGCGCCCTTCCTTACCTAGCGTTGCCGGCTGGGGCAATAGAAGGTGGCCCGGTTGGACTGCACGATCCGTCGGATCCCGCCGTTGCCGGAGGACGGCGTCGCCGCGCCGCAGTCGCAGCCGGGGCAGGGCTCGCCGGCACGGTCGTAGACCGCCCAGTGATGCTGGAAGTAGCCGAGTTCGCCGTCGGCCTGGACGTAGTCCCTGAGCGAGGAGCCGCCGGCGGCGATGGCCGCGTTCAGTACCTGGCGCACCGCCGTTGCAAGGCGCTCGGCCCGCGCGCCCTGCACCGTGTAGGCCTGGCGCCGCGGCGAGATCCCGGCAAAGAACAGGGCTTCGGAGACGTAGATGTTGCCGAGGCCGGCCACGACCTTCTGGTCGAGCAGGGCCGCCTTGATCGGCGAGCGCCGCCCCTTGAGGCGCGCCGCCAGCTCCGGACCGTTGAAGGTGTTGGACAGCGGTTCGGGGCCCAGGTCCTTCAGCAGCCGGTGCCGCGACAGGTTCTCCGGCGCGACCAGATCCATCACGCCGAAGCGCCGCGCGTCGTTGAAGCGGATCTCGCCGCCATCCTCGGTGAAAAAGACAACGTGATCATGCCGGTCGAGCGGCCGCGTCTCGCCGTTCATCAAGAGCATGCGGCCCGACATGCCGAGGTGGCAGAGCAAAATCTCGCCGCTGTCCAGGTGCATCAGAATGTACTTGGCCCGGCGGTCGATCCGCGACACCCGCCGGCCCTCGAGGCGCTCGACGAAGCCATCCGGCAGCGGAAAGCGCAGGTCGGGTCGACGCTGCAACACGCGCGTCAGACGGCGGCCTTCGAGCTTGGGCCGAAGCCCGCGGCAGACGGTCTCGACTTCAGGCAGTTCCGGCATGATACGGATGGGCTCCCGGTCTTGGGCGCAGAGTAGCGCGCCAGGAGGGCCCGCGCTATGGTGCCGCCGATACGAGCGCGATCCGAGATGACAGAGTCGAAATCTCAGAACCCGGAACAAGATCGAAAGACATCCTTCGGCTACCGCGAGGTCCCGGAGGGCGAGAAAGCGCCGCTGGTGCGCGGCGTCTTCTCCTCGGTCGCTTCGCGCTACGACCTGATGAACGATCTGATGTCGGGCGGCATTCACCGCCTGTGGAAGACGGCGATGATCGACTGGCTGATGCCGCGACCGGGACAGGCCTTCCTGGATCTGGCCGGCGGCACCGGCGACATCGCCTTGCGCATTCTAGATCGTTTGTACCCGGAAGCGCCGAGCCGCCTCGTCGTCTGCGACCTGACACCTGACATGATCGCCGTCGGCCGCGACCGCGCGTTGGACCGGGGCCGGCTGTCCGGAATCGACTGGGTCTGCGGCGATGCCGGGGACCTGCCCTTCGATGCGCGGCGCTACGACGCGGTGACCATCGCATTCGGGCTGCGCAACGTCACCGACATCGACGTTGCCTTGGCCGAAGCGCGGCGGGTTCTCAAGCCGGGCGGACGGTTTCTCTGCTTGGAGTTCTCGCGAGTCGTGCTGCCCCTTCTGGACGAGCTCTACGACCGCTATTCCTTCACCGTGCTGCCCTGGCTGGGCGAGGTCGTGGCCGGCGATGCCGAGTCCTACCGCTACCTGGCGGAAAGCATCCGCCGCTTCCCGGCCCAGGAGGAGCTGGCCGCGCGGATCGCGGCCGCCGGGCTGGACCAGGTCAGGGTCCGCAATCTTTCCGGCGGCATCGCCGCCCTGCATTCCGCCTGGCGGCTCTAGGGCCCATGCTGACACGACTGGGTGCCCCATTCCGGCTGCTCTCGATCGCCCGGACCCTGGCCCGCCACGACGCTCTGGCGCCGCTGGAAGAACTGGGCATCGCGCCTCTGCCGGTGACCCTGGCGCGCATGCTGTCGCGGCGCCAAGCGGAAGGCCGGCCAGGGCAGAAGCTGGCCCGAGCGCTGACCGAGCTGGGTCCGGCCTTCATCAAGCTGGGACAGTTCCTCTCAACCCGTTCGGACCTGCTCGGCGAGCAGGTCGCCGCCGACCTTTCCGACCTTCAGGACCGGCTCTCGCCCTTCTCCGGCGCCAAGGCCAAGGCGATCGTCGCCGAGGAACTCGGCGCGCCCCTGGACGAGCTCTTCCAGAGCTTCGAGGAGACGCCGGTCTCGGCCGCTTCCATCGCCCAGGTCCACCTGGCCGTGACCAGCGAAGGCGAGGAGGTCGCGATCAAGGTCTTGCGCCCGGGAATCGAAAGGGCGTTCAAGCGCGACCTCGACTTGATGTGGGGACTGGCCGAGGTGGTGGAGACTACCCAGCCGGCCTTGCGCCGGCTCAAGCCGGTGCAGGCGGTCAGTCTCTTCGCCGAGCAGACCCTGCTGGAGATGGACCTGCGCATGGAGGCCGCGGCCGCCTCGGAGCTGGCGCAGAACTTCGCCGGCGATCCGGACTACCGCCTGCCCGCGGTCGACTGGCAGCGGACCTCGCGCAGGGTCCTGACCCTGGGCCGGCTCTCGGGCATCCCGATCGACGACCGCGCGGCCCTGGTCGCCGCCGGCCACGACCTGCAGGAGGTGCTGCGCAAGGCCGCGACCATCTTCTTCCTTCAGGTCTTCCGGGACGGCCTGTTCCACGGCGACCAGCATCCCGGCAACATGTTCGTCGACGATCGGGGCAACATCGGCGCGGTCGACTTCGGCATCATGGGCCGGCTCGACATGAAAACCCGCAGCTACTTGGCGGACATGATGATCGCGCTACTGGCCCGGGATTACCGGCGCCTGGCCGAGGTCCAGGTCGAAGTGGGCTTCCTGCCCGACAGCCAGTCCCTGGACGGCTTCGCCCAGGCCCTGCGCGCGGTCTGCGAGCCGATCTTCGGCCGGCCCCTGAACGAGATCTCCTTCGCCCGCCTGCTCGGCCAGCTCTTCCGCCTCAGCGAGCGCTTCGCCCTGGAGGTGCAGCCGCAGCTCCTGCTGCTGCAGAAGAACATGGTCATGGCCGAGGGCATCAGCCGCCGGCTGATGCCAGAGCTCAACATCTGGACCCTGGCGCAGCCGCTGATCGAGCAGTGGGTGATCGAGAACCGCGGCCCGGAGGCCCGGCTGCGCGACACCACCCAGGGCCTGCTGCAGGTGGCCGAGCGCCTGCCGGCGCTGATCAAGAACCTGGACAGCGTCTCGGAAGACCTGGCCGAGGGCGGCCTGCGCCTGCACCCCGATTCGGCCAAGTCCCTGGAGGGTCGGAGCCGTGTCACGGCCTGGCACATCGGCGCCCTTTGGGCCGCCTTCGCCACCCTGCTGCTTGTGCTGCTGCTCGACTGAGCTTTCCGGCCTTCCGGCATCTTCCTTCCCAGGAAACCCGGAAAGACGAGTGGTGCGCGGCCATTTCGGCGACTCCGCAGACCCTTGCCAGCCCCGGACCTGACCCCTAGTTTTGAACCACAGCCTCGGCGCGTGAATTGGGGTATTTCACCACCATGCTCAAGGGCAAACGCATACTCCTGGTCATCTCGGGCGGCATCGCCGCCTACAAGAGCCTGGAGCTGATCCGCCGCCTGCGGGAGCGCGGCGCGGCCGTGCGCGCAGTCCTGAGCCGCGGCGGGTCCGAGTTCGTGACCCCGCTGTCGGTCGCGGCGCTGACCGAGGACAA
>JASJAL010000292.1 GCA_030067055.1 Kiloniellales bacterium
CAGTAGCCGACCCCGCCGAGCAGGCGCACGACCACCAGCTTGGCGCCGGCGATCACCTTCTCGATGTAGAGGTCGACCGAGTAGTTGTGCGAGAGCTGCAGGAGGTTGGCCAGGCGCAGGCTGGGAAAGCCGTCGCCAAAGCCGGACCGGGCCGCTGCAAGACTGGCCAGCTCGGTGTCGGCGGCGGAGAGCACGACGATCTCTCCCGGGCTCTGGCCCAGGTCGACCGGCTCGGAGCCGTCCGCGATGACGCCGGGCTGTGCCTGCAGCAGGTGCACTTCAGTCCCCCGGCCTCACGCCCGCAGCGCCGCGGCGATTCCGGCCTGATCGAGATCGGCGCGGCCGATGAAAACCAGGCGGGTGGCACGGGGCTCGGCCGGCGCCCAGTCGCGGTCGTAGTAGCTCTGGAAGCGGCCGCCGACGCCCTGCACGACCAGGCGCATGCCCTTGCCGGCGACGGCGGCGAAGCCCTTGATCCGGAAGATATCGTGCTCGGCGACCAGGGCCTTGAGCCGCTCCAGCAGGGCAGCCGGGTCGGCCAGCTCGCCCAGCTCCAGGGCGAAGCTGGCGAAGTCGTCGTGGTCGTGCTCCTCGCCGTCGTCGTGGTGCGAGTGCCGGGAATCCAAATCGTCCTCGGCCGCCGCGGCCAGGCCGAGCAGGACGCCGGCCTCGATCCCGCCGTGGCGGGCCGGCAGGATCTTCACCTCCGGGCGCAGCTGCGCCGTCACCTCGCCCTCGACGGCGCCCATTTCGCCTTCGGGCAGGAGGTCGGTCTTGTTCAGCACCACGAGGTCGGCCGAGCCGAGCTGCTCCTCGAAGAGCTCCTCCAACGGGCTGTCGTGATCTAGGGCTTCGTCGGATTCGCGCTGGGCCTGCAGGGCCTCGGGATCGGCGGCGAAGCGGCCGGCGGCCACGGCCGGCGCGTCGACCACGGCGATCACGCCATCGACCGTCACCCGGTTGCGGACGTCAGGCCAGTTGAAGGCCTTGATCAGTGGCTTGGGCAGCGCCAGGCCAGAGGTCTCGATGACGATGTGGTCGGGCGGCTCCGGCCGTTCCAGGATCTTCTCCATGGTCGGCAGGAAGTCCTCGGCGACGGTGCAGCAGATACAGCCGTTGGCCAGCTCCATCACGTCGTCCTCCGCGCAGCCCTCGATGCCGCAGCCCTTGACGATCTCGCCGTCGACGCCGAGGTCGCCGAACTCGTTGATGATCAGGGCCAGGCGCTTGCCCTGTGCGGTCTGCAGCAGGTGGCGGATCATGCTGGTCTTGCCGGCGCCGAGGAAGCCGGTGATCACGGTCGCGGGGATCTTGGCGTGCTGGGGCATTACGGGTTCCTTAGCTCGGGGATTTGAGGGCCAGCGGCAGACCCGCCGACAGAAAGACGACCGACTGGGCGACGCCGGCCACGGCCTGGTGCAGGCGCCCGGCGTGATCGACGAAGGCGCGGGCCAGGGCGTTGGCGGGCACCACGCCGAGACCGACCTCGTTGGAGACCATCACCACGGCGCCGTCGAGGTGCGGCAGGACCTCGACCAAGCGCCGGGTCTCGGCGGCGATGTCGCGCTCCGCGCCCAGGAGGTTGGACAGCCAGAGCGTCAGGCAGTCGACCAGGACCGCACCGTCCGAGGCCGAGCTCTGCTCCAATGCGCCGACGAGATCGAGCGGCGCCTCGATCGTGCGCCAGCGGACCCCGCGCCGGGCACGATGCTCGGCGATGCGTTGCTGCATCTCCGCGTCGCCGGGCTCGGCGGTCGCGATGTAGGTGCAACGGCCGGACTGCGCCTCGACCCGGGCCTCGGCATAGCGGCTCTTGCCCGAGCGCGCGCCGCCCAGCACTAGGGTCAGGGGTGGAAGACCGCCCGTCACCGAAAGCAGTCTCTGCTGTGCGAGTTTGCAGCCGAAGGAATCAGGCCGCCGGCCAGCACCACGCCTGGCACGACAACCCGTTCGGCCGGCACCAGGAGTTGCCAGTCGTGATCAACCGGCAGGACGCGCAGCAGATAGTCCTTGCCGGCGGTCGGCTGGCCGACGACCTGAGCGCCGGCATGGCGGGCGAGCAAAGCGGCGAGGATCTCGCCGCTGCTTGCGGTATCGGGGCCAACCTTCACGGTTAGACCGCAGACTTCACCGAAGGCCGCAACCTTGGGAAGGGAAAGCGACCTTTCGCCCTGCGCCCCGGAAAGGCGCAGGGCGTCTTCGACCCGACCTGCAAAGCCCGCCGCAATGCGCAGCATCCGTTCGAAGTCGCCGCCTCGATTCCGGCTGAGATCCAGGACGATATCCTGGGCATGATCCCCATGAGCCGCGAAAGCCGCGCGGAGCTCTGCCTCGGCTTTGCGTCCGAAGCGATCAAGGCGGAGGTAGAGCCGCTGGTCCGCTTGCCGCCGCGCTTCGATCAGGGAGGCCTGCGTCTTCACCCAGCGGATGGTGTCGCTGTCGGGATGGACGCGGCGGCGCAGGCGGAAGCGGTCGCTCGGCTGCTCGGCCAGTTGCCGGGCGATGCAGATGGCGTCGTCGCCGCAGCGCGCTCGCAGCAGATCCCTGCTCTGGGAAGCCGGCATCGCGCCCAGGTTCTCGATGCTGTCCATCAGTCGCTCGGACGCCGCCCCGGCCCAGGCGGCGGTCAGACCGCCGCCCAGGAGGAACGCGCAACCCAGTGCGCTAGTGGCAGTAGTTGATCGCGCCCACCATCGTCGCACCCCAGGGCTCCTCCCCGACGCCGTCGATCATCTTGATCACCTTGCGCGCGCGGATGTCGATTACCGCCACCTTGTCGGCCTCGCTGAGGGCCACGTAGAGCTTGCGACCGTCGGGGGTCGTGACCCCGGTCTCGGGCGTCCCGGGCAGGGCGATCTCGCCGGCCGGCCGCATGGTCTCGAGGTCCAGGATCACCGCCTTGTCTTCGCCACGGCTGATGACGAAGGCCGTAGTCTCGAACCAGCCCGTGTTGATGCCGGTCATGTCGGCCGCCCCCGGCAGGGTCGCGACCACCTCGAGGGTGGCAGTCGAGATGACCGAGACCGTCTGGTCGCCGTTGTTGGGGACCAGCATGTAGCGCCCATCGGCCGTAGAGTAGGCGCGCCAGGGCAGTTCGCCCAAGGTCAGTGTCTTGACCGTCTTCTTGGTCCTGAGGTCGAGCACCGCCAGGACGTTGCCCTCGCCATGCGCGGCAAAACCGAGGCGCCCGTCCGGGGTGCGGGTAACGTTGATAATGCCCTGATACTCGGCGGAACCCTGGTCGGCGGCAGAGGCCAGGGGCGTCGGCTCGGCGACCGGGATTTCCTTCACGACCTTGCCCTCGGCGACGGAAACCACGCTGACGTGGTTGGCGCCCAAGTTGGCAACGAAGACGAAATCGCCCTCGGGGCTGAAGGTCAGGTTGTGCGGCTCGAAGAGGCCCTCGACCCGGGCAAACTCGCGGTTCTCGCTCAGCGAAATCAGCGACAGCGTTCCGGCAGCGATGTTGCCCACCGCCAGCACCGAACCGCCGGGGCTCAGCTCCATGTGCTCCGGCTCTTTGCCCAGGGTGAGCGTCGCCTCGACCTGGAAGCGCTGCAGATCAAAGATGGTGATGGTGTCATCGGAGGTATTGCTGGCGACCAGCTTGCCGAGCGTGTCGGAGATGACGACCTGGTGCGGCTGCATGCCAACGGGGACCTTGGCAACGACCTCGTCGGTCGAGGTGTCGATCACTGCCACGTCGGCCGAGGCGCGGTTCGGCACATAGAGATAACGACCCGAATCTACGCCCAGCACAGGTGTCGGCTGGGAAGTTGTGGCGGCAGTCGCGGCCACGGCGAAGACTCCAGCGGCCAAAGCCGCGGGGAGTGCAGCGAGACGAAGTGACATGGGTTTCCCTTCCCTCTCTCGGTCCAAAGACCCATGCCCTTTGCGAAGGGCCCGGCCCCGGAAAGTGCCGGCCGGACGGCCCGCCGGTTCCCCCGCCCGGCGGCTTCGCAAGTGGCGCAGGCAACGGCAGGTCTCCTGGCTCGCGGGTTTGGAGCGCGGATCCCGCCTTCCCGGTTGCCCAGTGGCTCTCCCTTGGATCCGCGTCACCCGCCCACAGTTGCGGGGGCAGCCGGGGCTTCGGCGCCCTGCGGCGGGCGCCCGACCCCATTCCCTCTTGATCCCGAAACGGGAACCGTTGCAGCAGCGAGCCTATGCCATGCGAAGTTGGCAGGACAAGCGTCTTCGCGCCGGATCGCGGTCCAGAAACGTCCGCGGCGATCTGCTAGACTCGAGACATGAAGGACGTGACCCTGCTCAAGATCGGCTCGATCGGCATCGTGGTCGCCGGGGTCTGCTGCTTCACCCCGGCGCTGGCGGTTCTGCTGGGCGCGCTCGGGCTCTCGGGCTGGCTCGCCTGGCTCGACCGCGTCCTTCTGCCCGCCTTCACCCTGTTCCTCGGGCTGTCGGTCTACGCCATGCTCTGCATCCTGCGCCGGCGCAGCATCAAGCGGGAGCCAGGGGAATGACCCGCTTCGAATCGACCCTCACCTGCCCGCTCTGCGGCCATCGCCGCAGCGAGACCATGCCGAGCGACGCCTGCCAGTACTTCTACGATTGCCAGGGCTGCGGCGCGGTCCTGAAGCCGAAGCCCGGCGACTGCTGCGTCTTCTGCTCCTACGGCTCGGTCCCCTGCCCGCCAGTGCAGGAAGGCGGCTACTGCGAGACCGGCCGGCAGGCCCCGGTTCGAGGCTAGACCGACGGCCGCCCTATAACGCCCTGACGTTCCGGAAGCTGGCGTTGAAGGAAATCGAGATGCGCTCTTCCGCGCCGTGGTAGGGGTTGACCCAGTGGTAGAGCCAGCCGGGGAAGATCGTCATCGTCCCGGTTCGCGGCGGATAGGCCAGGGATTCGCCGTAGGCGGCGCCGGGAAGGGCGCTGCATTCGGCCCGCTCGCGCGGATCGCCGAACTCGAGAATCCCGGACATGGGCCAGTCCTCGTTGGTCCCGCCCGCGTCGACGTAATAGACGCCGGACCAGTGGGAGACCCCGTGGTTGTGCCGCGCGTGATAGGCTCCTTCCCGGCAGATATTGGCCCAGGCCTTCATCGAGAGATCGAACTGCCGGCCCTTGAAGTCGCAGACCGTCGTCTGGACCTGGGTGACCGCCTCGTAGATGGCCTCGGCCAGGACCTTGATCGCGGGCAGCGGCCAGGCCAGCAGGTCGTCCTTCGACTGCCAGCCGCCACGGTTGCTGCGCGACATCTCCGAGCCCTCGCGCTCCTGCTGCAGGATGGCGGCCTTGAGCTCCGGGTTGATGGCCTCCGCCTC
>JASJAL010000293.1 GCA_030067055.1 Kiloniellales bacterium
GTCTCGCGCTGGTTGGTGATGCCGATGGCGGCGACCTCGTCGACGCTCCGGCCGGCCTGGTCGAGCGCGCCCTTCAAGCTTGCGATGCTGTCGCGCCAGATGTCCTCGGGCTCGTGCTCGACCCAGCCCGACTGTGGGAAATGCTGCGGCAGCTCGATCTGCGCCTGGCCGAGGGCCCGGCCATTGGAATCGAACAGGATGCTGCGGGTCGAGGTCGTTCCCTGGTCGAGCGCAAGGATGCAGGTCATGGCGAAGCAGGCCTCCCCGGATGGTCGTATTCCACGGACTTCGGGCATGTTGAAAGCCACTCCGGCAAAGATCAAGCGGCCGCCGGGCCGCACTTGGGGGCTGTGGCTACGGCGCCGTAATGAGAACATTAAGGGCCCTTGGGCTAGTCTCAGCCGGCTTAGAACGGGGGAAGCTGAGTCCATGGGCCGGCTGCGCTATGGCTTTGGAATTGCGGTAAGCATCTGCTTCACCGTGGCCGGCTACGGCCTCGCCCTTACCGGCGGCGGCATCCTTGCGGTCATGGGATTTTACGGCGAGCTCTTCGGGGCCGAGGTCACCTTCGGCGGCGGCGTGCCCATCGTCGAGCACGATCCCGTCGTCACCCTACTCTCGTGGTTTCTCGGCTTCGGCATGCTCGGCATGGGAACGCTTACAATGTCTCATGCCCTGCGGAGCCTTTTCATTCGTCTCGAGACGGGTCGTGTGGAAGCCGGTCCTTTGTCCGACGTCGAGGACGCAGAGACTGAAGTCCTGATCCGGCAATTGGCCAAGAAGCTGTCCCGATCCAGGCAGGAGAGCCGAAGACCCGCCTAAAGCTGGGCCTCGTCGATCTCCAGGACGGAGGCGCCGCCGTCGGTGATCATGGCCGCCAGCGCCTGGGCCTGGGGCAGGACGTTGTCGGCGTAGAAGCGCGCGGTCTTGAGTTTGGCATTTAGGAACGCGGCGTCGCCGTTGGCCTCGCCGAGTTTACCGGCCGCGGCCACTGAGGCGCGGCCCATGAGCCAGCCGCCGGCGACGGTCCCGAAAAGCCGCAGGTAGGGGCTGGCGGCGGTAGCGGCCAGTCGGATATCGCGCGCCCCGGCCTCGACGATCCATCCGGTCGACGACGACAGGGTATCCAGGCCGCGCTCGAGGCCAAGCCGGATCGCCCGGGTGTCTTCGCCCGGGGTCGCGGACAGGGCGTTCAGGCTGCCGCGCATCTGCTCGATCAGCCCGCGCGCGGCCGCACCCCGGTCGCGCAGCAGCTTTCGGCCGAGCAGGTCAAGGGCCTGGATGCCGTTGGTGCCTTCGTAGATCGGCGCGATGCGGGCGTCCCGATAGTGCTGGGCGGCCCCGGTCTCCTCGATGAAGCCCATGCCGCCATGGATCTGCACGCCGAGCGAGGCGATCTCAACACCCAGATCGGTGCACCAAGCCTTAGACACTGGAGTGAGCAGGTCGACCACGGCTTGGTTCTGCTCCCGCGCGGCGACGTCGGGATGGCGATTGCCGCGGTCCAGCGCCCCGGCCGCCGCGTATGCCAGCATCCGCATGGCTTCGTTCAACGTCTTCATCGTCATCAGGCTGCGCCGCACGTCGGGATGCTTGATGATCGGTACCGGCCCGTCGCTGCCCCCGATGTCCTTGCTCTGCACCCGGTCGCGGGCAAAGGCCCGGGCCCGCTGGTAGGCGCGGTCGCCGATCGCCAAGCCCTGGACGCCCACCGCCAGGCGGGCGTTATTCATCATCGTGAACATGTACTCCATGCCGCGGTTTTCCTCGCCGACCAGATAGCCGACGCAGGAGCCGCCGTCGCCGTAGGCCATGACGCAGGTCGGAGAGCCGTGGATGCCAAGCTTGTGCTCGATCGAAACGCAGCGCAGGTCGTTCCTCTGGCCTGGCGTGCCGTCATTCTTGAGCAGGAACTTCGGAACGATAAAGAGCGAGATGCCGCGGGTGCCGGCCGGCGCCTCGGGCGTGCGGGCCAGGACCATGTGCACGATATTGTCGGCCAGATCGTGCTCGCCCCAGGTGATGTAGATCTTCTGGCCCGAGATCAGGTAGTGGTCGCCCTGGGCCACGGCCCGGGTCTTCAGCGCACCGACGTCCGAGCCGGCCTGAGACTCGGTCAGGTTCATGGTTCCGGTCCATTCGCCGGAGATCAGCCTCGGCAGGTAGGCCGCTTTCTGCGCGTCGGAGCCGTGGGCCTGCAACAGCTCCACGGCGCCCTGGGTCAGCAGCGGGTTGAGCGCGAAGCTCATGTTCGAGGCGTTCCACATCTCCTGCAGGGCGGAGGTGAGGGCCCAGGGCAGGCCTTGGCCACCGTAGTCCGGCTCGAAGGGTACGGCATTCCAGCCGCCTTCGACATAGTGGCGGTAGGCTTCCTTGAAGCCGGTGGGCGCGCGGACCACGCCGTTCTCGTAGACCGAGCCTTCGCGGTCGCCGCTGTAGTTGAGTGGCGCCAGCTGTTCGGCGGCCAGCTTGCCGGCTTCCTCGAGCACGGCATCGACCAGATCCGGCGTCGCCTCCTCGTAGCCGGGCAGCCCGGCGATCTCGCCGAGACCGACGATCTCGTTGAGGACGAAACGCATATCGGCGATGGGGGCGGCGTAGTCGCTCATGGCTTTCCTTCGGGTCGAGGGAACCTCTGCCGGAAGATAGTCCCGGGCCCGGTGGCCTGCAATCGAAGGCGTGGCCCCGAAAGCCGTTGGATAGGATCTCCGCCCGATGGGGCGGCACCGGTCATCACTGGTATCGCAGGTTCAAGGTGCCGCCGCCCGGGCCGCAGACCGCCTAGAGTTCGACCACCTTGCCGGGATTCATCAGGTTGTGGGGGTCCAGGGCGCGCTTGACCGCGCGCATCATGGCGATCTCCACCGCCGGCTTGCGCTCGGCTGCCTCGTCGCGCTTCATGCGGCCCAGGCCGTGCTCGGCGCTGATCGAGCCGCCCAGGGCGGCGACCAGGTCGTGGACCGCATGGTTGACCTCGTCCCAGCGGGCCAGGAAGGCCTCGCGGTCGCCGTCCTCTGGCTGGCTCAGGTTGAGGTGGATGTTGCCGTCGCCGACATGGCCGAAGGGGATCGGCCGGACGCCGGGCAGCATCTTCTCGACCAAGGGCAGGGCCTCGGCGAGCAGGGCCGGGACTGCCGAGACCGGCACCGAGACGTCGTGCTTGATGGATCCGCCCTCGTGCTTCTGAGCCTCGACGATGGCCTCGCGGATGTGCCAGAAGCTCTTTGCCTGGGCCTCGTTGCGGGCGACGGTGGCATCCTGGGCCAGACCGTCCTCGATGGCGGTCATCAGGACGTCTTCCATTGCGCCCCGTAGGTCGTCGTCATCACGGCCGCTCGCCGCCTCGATCAGCAGGTACCAGGGATGCTCCCCGGCCAGCGGGTCGACGGTGCGGGCAACGTGCTTCAATGCGAAGTCCAGGCCCAGCCGCGGGATCAGTTCGAAGGCGGTCAAGGCATCGCCACTGGCCTCGCGGCAGCGTCCCAGCAGGGCCAAGGCCGCCTCGACCTCGGCCAGGCCGACGAAGGCGACCGCGGTCCGACGGGGCCGGGGAAAGAGCTTCAGGACGGCGGCGGTGATGATCCCCAGGGTACCCTCGCCGCCGACGAAGAGCTGCTTCAGGTCGTAGCCGGTGTTGTCCTTACGTAGGCCTCGCAGGCCGTCCCAGACCTGGCCGTCGGGCAGAACCACTTCTAGGCCAAGGGTCAGGTCGCGGGTGTTGCCGTAACGCAGGACGTGGACCCCGCCGGCGTTGGTCGAGAGGTTTCCGCCGATCTGGCAGGTCCCTTCGGCCCCGAGGCTGAGCGGGAAGAGCCGGTCGGCCGCCTCGGCCGCGGCCTGGACCTGCTGCAGGATGCAGCCGGCCTCCACCGTGATGGTGAAGTTCGCGGCGTCGAGCGCGCGGACCTGGTTCATCCGGCCAAGGCTGATCACGACCTCCTCGCCGGCCTCGAAAGGAATGCTGCCGCCGACCAGGCCGGTGTTGCCGCCCTGAGGGACCATGGGCACCCGGGCAGCCACGCAGAGCCGGACCACCTCGGCGACCTCGGCGGTGTCGGCCGGTCGCACTACGAAGGGCGTGCGGCCGAGATAGCGGCCGCGCTGATCGGCCACGAAGGGGGCGAGCGCATCCTCGCCCTGGATCAGGCCCCTGTCGCCGACCACCGCGGCGATGCGCTCGCGCAGCTGCGCGTGGTCTTGGGGCGTCGGCCTCACGTCGTCCATGGAGGGGAGTCTAGGGCCTGGGGCGCCGCGGTGCCAGGGCCGAGAACCCGGAGCTAGGACCGCGGTGCGGCGGCGCGGCGCAGGCGGTCGTTGATCGCCCGGCCGAGGCCGTCCTCGGGAATCGGCATCACCGCGATCGCCTCTAGATCCGGCCGGTCGAGCTCGTGCAGGGCGGCGAAGAGCCGAGCGGCGGCTTCCGTCAAATCACCGCGCGGGCTCAGGTTCACCGCGGCGGCGGCGCCTGCAGGCGCGCTGGGGCCGAAGGCGAGCAGGGCTTCGCGCGGACCGACGCTCGTGGCCTCCAATCGCAGCGGTCGGCTCGGCGCGTAGTGGCTTTCCAGCTGGCCGGGCGAGCGGGGCCGTTCGGGTGCGGACTCCTCGGCACTGTCCAGTGGGCCGACCACCGCCTCGATCTCAGCCTCGGTGATCCCGCCGGGTCGCAACAGCAAGGGCCGCGGGCCGGTCAGGTCCAGCACCGTGGACTCCAGGCCGAGCGCGCAGGGCCCGCCGTCGAGAATCAAGGGCACGCGCCCGCCCAGCGACTCGGCGACATGGGCGGCGGTGGTCGGGCTAATCCGGCCGGAGCGGTTGGCGCTGGGTGCGGCCAGGGGCCGTTCGCAGGCAGCGAGCAGGCGCTGCGCCACCGGATGCGCCGGCGTCCGCACGCCGAGGCTGTCGAGCCCGGCGCTGCAGAGCAGGGAGATGCCGCAGTCAGGTCGACGCGGCAGGACCAGGGTCAAGGCACCGGGCCAGAAGGCCGCGGCCAGCGTCTTTGCAACCGGTGTGAAGGCGACCAGCGTCGAGGCGGCCGCGGCATCGGCGACATGTACGATCAGCGGGTTGAAGCTCGGCCGGTCCTTGGCGGCGAAGATGCCGGCGACCGCCTCATCGTTGCTCGCGTCCGCGCCCAGGCCATAGACGGTCTCGGTTGGAAAGGCCACCAGGCCGCCGGCGCGCAGAATCTCGGCGGCTTCCGAGATCGCCGAGTCGTCGGCGCGCAGGATCCGCGCGGCCCCGGTCATGGCGTCGCTCCAGACATGGCGG